>CAZZJE010000045.1:0-11920 GCA_964654295.1 uncultured bacterium
TTGATATCATTGACATCAAGGTCGATCTGATCTTCATGAGCAGCTGTCTGATGCACTCTAACCCAGCGAAAAATTTGGTGGGTTAGCTCATGAAACTTTCTTAAACGCTCATAATGAATACGATCATGCAGTGTCGCTGCGATGCCTTGATGGATAGTATAAGCCTCTTGAAATTGCGGCACCTCGTGGAAAACATGGTATCGCCAATCAAATTTAAGTACCTTGCTCAACACATTGCGCGCATAGGCGACGCGTTTAAAGCTGTAAGACCCCAGCTCATCCATCTCTAGCAGCAAGGAAGAGATCTGCTCAATTCGGCTGCGCATTTGGTTCCGAGAAATGAGAGGCTGTCCAATGTCATGCATGGCGCGGCTGATATCAAATTCAAGCTCGATCGATTGATCCGATTCAGGCTCTGGAGGGCCCTTTTCCAAGGTCTCTTCCATCTTTCCAAAAAGACGATCTAAACTTTCGACCTCAAAAGCAAAGTTGGAGAGCTGCTTAGCAACTGCTGGCTCCTGGCCACTATCCCCTTCAGCAAATCCCCAGCGTGAACGTACGTAGGGGTTGGGATCGGTTCTTAGCATAAACTCTCGATAGCGTGCAATCGTTGAAGCGAGCGAGAGAACCTCTGCTCGCATGTTAACCAGTTCATTACGAATCAGATGGCGTGCACTAGCCTCTTGATAATGCTCAAGCGGCGCCTCTTTTAAGGCGCGACTACGGTTGAATAGCATGCGGCTAAGCTCTTTGTAGTAATCTTGGAAAAGATGAAAGGCCTTCTCAGCACTACATGTATATTTAATGGCTAAGACCAGATCTTGCTGAGGCAATGTCTTCGCTTTGCTATTATGCCCCCATAGTTTGAGAAGCGAGTAGATTTTGCGGTAACGCTCCCGTTTTGTCAACTCTAGCGACCTTAAAACGGTATAGCCCTCTAACTTTTGCAGCGAAGCTGTTATCTTCTCTTCTAAACTTCTATAAGCTTGAAAACGCTCGATAAACTTACTGTAATGCATCTGTAAGAAACGTTCACACTTATGCAAGTTATCTGAAAGTGTGGGGTCGAGAAGATGTTTTCTAAAATTGAGCAACTTCTGCCAAAATAAGCTGCGACCTTCATGTCTGGCACAAGCCCAACGATATTCCCAGAGAGTGCTCTCCATTCGTTTAATCGCCCAGAGGGTATCTTCGATGCGATGCATAATAATCTCTTTTACAGCATCGACAACCTCTCTTAAATGGCTATGCCACTCTTCGAGCCCTAGCTGTCCAAGCTGCAAAAAGAACTCTCTCGAACAGTTTTCTAATATCTCAACATGTTCCCAAAAAGCAGCGTTGCTCTGCTTGACAGCTAGCTCCCAGTCTCCTGGTGCAACGAGTAACTTGGCACCGCCTGTCACCTGCCTGATACGACGGCTAACGGCTTCGAGTGCTTCAGAAAGTTTAATCCGCTTGCGTCCAACAAGAGATAAGTCGGGAGGCACCCCTTCGTTAGGCAAGGGATGGACGACATTGGCCAGCTGAAGGCCTAGCTGCGTCTCTTTCTCTTCTAAATAGTCACTCAGCTGATTAACAAGGTTTTTGTCTAGGACCACTATCCCACTAATTGCGGGGGTCGTTTCAGACATTGCCTCTACTCCTTTACTATCAATCTCTCTTAGGTCTTAAATGTCATGACAAAGGGCCTAAGGTCTATCTTCTATCTTCTGCTCGATCCTACCAAAAGCAGAGCAAACCTTCAAAATATTTTAAGCCGATTTCGACTTATAAAATTTAAGTTTAGAAATTGCAAAACCCACCTCTCCAAACAAAGAAATGAATTGATAGATTTATAAACAGTAAATTGTTAAAATTAATATAGAATCATTCTCACTAAGCATAACTATGGCATGTTTCTCAAAACTTCTGACATCTATTCTTACGCTACAGCGAATTTCATCAAAACTTTGCCTTTTAAAAATGGAAAGAGACAAAAATTTCTTTTTCATTAAAATAAAAACATCTAACTTTTTATTTCTATTTTACCCAAGATACTGCCTGGAGACTGGCCATGCACTCAATTAAACGCCCAGCTCTTTGGAAAAAAAAGTTGTCTTATCGCCAGCGGCAAGGCATTCTCTCTGGAATTAAGCACTGGATGCCCGTCACTCAATCTCTTCCTAGTAGCCACCTTGCCTCAAAACGGTTAGAATGGCTGACTGTTACCGACCCTAAAGTTGTCCAGACGTTTAAGACATTCCTTAACGGAGCAGCTTCCTCTAAGCACGGCTCTTTAATCGATCTCTATCCAAAAACTTATCATGCGATTTTAACAGTCGCTGAAGATGTGCAGAAGGGCAATTTTGGCCCTGTCTTTGAAGGGCTTGCTCTTGAAGAGCAAGAGATTCTATTTTCGGAAAGGCTTATTTTTACTCTTTTGGGATATCTTCAGGCAAAACACCCCGAAAACAAGTTAGAGCTCTTTCTTCCCTACTCTAACAATGCTCTCTATATCGAATGGATCACGGCCTTAACCCCTTTAAATCCCCTATCTTTTTCCGACCTCGTCTTCTTTTTAGATAAAAAAACATTAGAGTTTGAACAGCATTGGTATCAGCTGACTCTTAAACTTTTTCACCTAACAGAAATCCAGCGCTTGGTATGGCTTCAGCTGCTTCACGCCTATCGCTATGCATTAGAATGTTTTATTTATCCCTCCTCTTCGACAGTCAAACTTCTTTTAACAGATCCCGTGCAACCAGAGCCTTGGCGTAAAGCTGCTCAATTTGCACTTAAACTAAAAACTGTTGGAGAGCAAAAAGAGAGCTGGTCAGAGATCGCCAAATATATTGAGATCTTTGGAACAAGGCAGCATCTGTTAAACTTACTAGAAACCGCGCCACCAATCGGCCAAGAGATCTTGCTAACACATTGGGTCGATTTAGAAACGAAGCAAAATGAAGCCGCATTTCAGATCCAAGCTGCAGATTGGACTCAAATTAAATCAATTATCCAAACCCTCT
Source organism: uncultured bacterium (assembly GCA_964654295.1). Classification (GTDB taxonomy): domain Bacteria; phylum Chlamydiota; class Chlamydiia; order Chlamydiales; family JABDDJ01; genus CAZZJE01. Next base: position 3,006 of record CAZZJE010000045.1, read on the forward strand.
CTCCCGAAGCACAAGAGCGTCTTATCCGGCATCTTACTCTAAGCCTGGTAAAAAAAGGTTTGTATGACCTGGCAAAGGAGCTGAAGAGTTGGGCGCCAGAGAAGGAGAGAGCTGTCTTAGAAGCTGCCATGGTAGAAGCAAGTGCTAAACAGGGAGACTTTGAAGCAGCTGAAAGGTTTCTGCAAGATTTAGTTGACCATGATTTGAGACATGAAGCGATTGTCTTTCTTTTAAAAGCAATGATTCAATCCGATCTTACCGCCGAGGCGAGCCGGCTGGCTGATCGGCTTCCTCGCCGTTCTGAACGTCAAGAGGCGGCACGAGCAATCTCTTCTGTATTAAAACTTTGGCAAAGGCAACGCCGCATGCTGCGTTCCTCGATGTCGAGGAGATCTGTTTCTTAATACCCTCTTCTGTTAAACTCCTCCCATGCATGTCTATACCCTACGTCTATTCGCTGGTTGCGATATTGAAAGTTTATGGGAAGCTTTAACTATTCACGGCTTTTCCGTTCTTTATAGTGAAGAGATAGAAGATCCAATTCTTCCTTATCGACTCTACCTTGCAGCCGAAGGAATTTCTTTAGAAAATCTGCAAGCCTTCTGCCAAACTCAACCCTCTATCTCCTCCATTTCCTATGAGCAATTACCCGATATTGACTGGGAAGAGCAGTGGCAAATTCATGCTCACGGTTTTAACAACGGAATCCTTCTCTTAGACCTTTCGACTTATCAACCCACCCTCTCTTTTCCGCCTATCCAGCTGATCCCTGGCCCTGGGTTTGGAGATCTCTCTCACCCAACAACTCGGATCATGCTGCAGTTGCTTACAACACTTCCTTTACACAGCTGCTCTGTTGTTGACATTGGATCGGGAAGCGGTATTTTAACTTTAGCTGCTGCCTACCTACAGCTGCCCCCCATCTTAGGAATCGATTGCGATCCGGCCGCTTTAGCTCATGCAGCAAACAATTCTAACTTAAATGGATTAGATCAAGTCATTCGATGGAAACTTCCTGAAGAGGTTTCTGGCAATGAAGTCTCTCAGCCAATTCTTTTGTTGATGAATATGATCTCAAGTGAGCAAGAGGTCGCCTGGAGCTCTCTACCCGACTCTTTTAAACAAGCGAGATGCTTCATTTCGTCTGGAGTTCCAGTTGCAGAACGAGAAAACTATTGCCGCCTCTGGAAGCAGCGCGGATGGAAAATCGTAGAAGAAAAAGAAGAGGATGGCTGGCTGGGATGGATCTGGACTAAGTAGAAAGACAACTTGCATTGTCCATTTTAATCCACTTAGTCCAGTCAGTCTAGTTAATCCCTTGCGCTCTAGAAGTCCATGCCATCCATTCCCATGCCACCCATGCCGCCCATTCCACCCATGCCTCCATGAGCATGTGCTGGTGCAGCAGATTTTGGCTTAGGTTTGTCTGTAATCATGGCAGCTGTTGTCAACAGCATTCCAGCGATCGATGCTGCATTGATCAAAGCGCTCTTAGTGACAAGCACTGGATCTATGACGCCGGCGGAGATTAGATCTTCAAACTGGTCTGTCAAGCCATTATAGCCATGCGCGCCTTGACCTTCGTAGATCTTCTCTGCAATCAAGTTACCCTGCTTGCCACAGTTATTCGCAATAGCAGTAGCAGGAGCAAAGGCTGCTTGGCGTACTAGGGAAGCTCCAATCGCTTCGTCGCCACTTAGCTTTAGGCTATCTAAACGTTTTAGCGCTCTCAACAAGGCAACACCACCGCCAGCAACAATTCCTTCAGCAACAGCTGCTCGAGTGGCATGTAAGGCATCTTCGATACGCGCCTTCTTCTCCTTCATCTCTGTCTCTGTAGCTGCTCCAATATTGATCACAGCAACACCGCCAGCTAGCTTAGCCAAACGCTCTTCTAACTTTTCCCGGTCATATTTGGAGATTGATGGGTTGGAGAGCTCGCTCTTAACTTCATTGATGCGCTCTCTGATCTTCTTGGGATCACCTGCGCCATCAATCAGCGTTGTCTCTTCTTTCGTCACTTTTAAACGCTTGACTCGTCCTAGCTGCTCAGGCGTTGTGTCAGCTAGAGTTAATCCAACTTCATCAGAAATCAGAGTCGCGCCTGTCAAGACAGCGATATCTTGCAGGATTGCTTTACGGCGATCTCCAAAGGCAGGTGCCTTCACAGCACAGATCGGCAACCCAGCTTGCAGCTTATTGACAACCAACGTTGCTAACGCTTCGCCATCAACATCTTCTGCAATGATCAAAATCGGCCGCTGGCCACGCTCCATCACCTTTTCTAAAATGGGCACTAAATCTTTGACATTGGAAATCTTTCGATCTGTCAACAGAATGAGCGCATTGTCCATTTCAACGCTCATATTCTCTGGGTTTGTGACAAAGTATGGTGAGAGATAACCTTTATCAAACTGCATTCCCTCAACGACGTCTAGCGTTGTATCGATGCCTTTTGCTTCTGTGACAGTGATAATGCCATCTTTGCCAACTTTTTCCATCGCTTCGGCAATGATTGTACCGATGGCTTGGTCGTTATTGGCACTAATTGTTGCAATCTGTTTAATTTCTTGGTTGGACTTTACTGGAACTGCCAGTTCAGTCAAGCCTTCAATTAGGGCCTCAACCGCTTTATCGATGCCATGCTTTAGCGACATCGGATTAGCTCCTGCCATCACGCTCTTAACTCCAGCAGCAAAGATCTCTTCAGCTAAGACAATTGCCGTTGTGGTGCCATCACCAGCTTTATCGGCTGTCTTAGAAGCCACCTCTTTGACGAGCTGAGCTCCAATATTTTCAAATTTGTCTTTTAGAACGATCTCTTTTGCAACAGTGACTCCATCTTTTGTAGAATAGGGAGCTCCAAAGCTTTGGATAACAACGTTGCGTCCTTTAGGTCCTAATGTTGCCTTAACGGCTCTTGCGAGGGTACGCACTCCTTTCAGCAGGGATTGGAGAGCATCTTCGCGAAATTGCAATAGCTTTGCCATATAAACAGCTCCTTAAAATGATGAATCGCTCATCGCTACAGGGTTTAAGAAACGATGCCGAGAATATCGCGTTCAGCGACAATTAAATATTCGTTATTTTTATCTTCTGTTTCCACTTCTGTACCAGCATAAGAGCTGAAAATAACGCGGTCGCCTGGTTTGACATTTAGTGGCTCTTGACGCCCGCTGTCATCATACTTACCAGGCCCAACAGCTAGCACTTCACCCTCTCTTGGCTTCTCTTGAGCTGATTCAGGAAGGAGGATGCCGCCTTTGCTTGTCTGTGCTTTGGCACGCTTAATCAAGATCTTGTCATTGAGAGGTTTAATCGTTGCCATCTCGTTTTCTCCTTACATTAGAAAATAGGTGTTAAATGTTGCGGCCTTGCATTTGATACAAGACTGAATTCTATAGAGAATTGAAATTCTAATGAGCTTTAAGCGATTTTGTCAAGAGTGGAAAGTAACAAATTTAGCAAATAGATAATGGAAGTGCCAATTTTGCCACCTCCTCCTCTTCGTTTCCTCTCCCCTCTCAATTTCGTGCCCACCATTCGTGCCTACACATTTCGTGCCAACACTTTCGTGCCCACACATTTCGTGCCCGTGCCCGTGTGCGTGCCCCTGCCCGAATAAATTAATCAAAATTTCTTGTTTTTTGACATTCCATTCATTTTTCCATCCAGGCTAATCAAAGGCATAAACAAGAAGTTCGGATTATTGATTCATTTTATTCGGGCACGGGCACGCACACGGGCACGGGCACGATAGGGCTAGGGCACGATAGGGCAGGGGCACGATAGGGCAAGGGCACGATAGGGCAGGAAACGGATAGCTAACCATACTCTGGTAACAGATAGCGACGCCTTATTTTTAAAAACCGCTCCCTCTCTTTAACATGCAACCCTCGCAGCTTCCAAACAATCGGCTGCTCTTCTAGCAGTAACCGATAAACCTCTTCCGTTCCGTTTACTTTATTAAACATCTCTTGACGTCCAACCGACTGTTGCAAGGCTGCACTAAATTGCTTGGGATAGAGACTCTTTAAAATTCCAATCAATAAATATTGAGTCGTCACTGGCAAATAGGTCGTCCGATCGGTCACTTCAATCAACACCCCATGGCAATGCTCTTTAGCAAAACGTCCCCAAAAGGGGCGGTAGTGAAAGGGATGAAAAAAAACTCCAGGAAAATTTTGCGCGTTTAAACGCTCTGCAAAGAGATCGGCATTAATCCAAGGTGCTCCGACAAGTTTAAATGGAAGCGTATAGCCAACACCGATATTTACCATCTGAAGCTCTCCAAGAATTCCTGTGGTAGGATAATACCAGGCGCTACTCGCTTCGGGGATATTGGGACTCGTCGGCACCCAAGCCAACCCTGTCTCTTCGAAAGACATCCCTCTTTTCCATCCCTGCATAGGAATCACTGTCAATTGGCAGCCAATTTTATATTCCGCATTGAAAAAACGAGCGAGCTCACCCACAGTCATTCCATGGCAATAGGGCACGCTGATGTATCCCACGGCAGAACGCCAGCGCCCATCTAAAAGCGGACCATCGACGGTTACTCCATTAATTGGATTGGGGCGATCCAGGACAATGACAGCTACATTAGCTTTGGCCGCCTCTTCCATCACAAAAAAGAGAGAGTTGGTATAGGTATAAGAGCGGGAACCGATATCTTGGATGTCATAAATTAGAAGGTCAATTTTGGCTAACATCTCAGCTGTCGGTCTCTGTGTTTTACCGAATAGGTTAAAGATTGGGATCCCGTCGGGATCGACACTATCGCCTACAGCTTCATCAGCCCAAGCAGCACCAAATAGTCCATGCTCTGGAGCAAAGAGAGCTGTGATTCGATAACTCCCCTCTTTTGCATAACGCTTTAGCAAAGTCAACACATGCTCTCGACGGCTATTTAAAGCAGTGTGGTTAGTTAATAACCCGACTCGCTTTCCTTTTAATAGCGTCACATACTCTCTTGTGAATAATCGATCGCTACCTACTTCTACTTTGGCATATAAACAATCACTAAAGAGGAGGCTTTGCAGCCAACAGATCACCCAGAAGATGTTCCAAAAAGAGTTTCGTTGCACGCCGATTATTCCTCGCTCTTTATTTATCTGCCAAGTTACGTTAAAGTTTATGAAACAAAACAAAGTTCTTGTCAAAGAGAGGCATCATGACTGCAATCCAATCTCTCAAAACGGCAAAATCTCTATTAGCAAAAGCTGCAGAGCAGCCCTTAACTTCTGAAGCTCGCAAAAAATTGGCGATCGAGCTGGCCGAGGCTATGCTGGTGGCTGCCGAAGAGATGCAAACGCCCGACCAGCACCGTCAACAGCAGCAGATGGCTCAGATGATCGCGGATCCAAACGGCAAACAATTTTTAACCTCTTTGACAGATCAATCGTTTCGTAGCTTCCGCAATAGTCGCATTGCTGATCAACTGACCTATCTACTCAATCAATTTGGAATTCCCTCTTTTCTCACTGGTGAGAAACGTTTTGCGATGAAGTTATTCCGCTCCCTTGCAACCTACACTCCCGGATTGTTTGTCCCGCTGCTTAAGGAGATGATTCGTCGAGAAGTTTCGCGCGTCATTCTGCCAGGAGAAGAGGCTACCTTGCAAAAGCATATTCGTAAACGTCAAAAAGAGGGGGTTCGGATCAATCTCAACCATCTAGGCGAAGCAATTTTGGGAGAGAAGGAGGCGAAGGAGCGCCTAGACATCTATTTAAAAGATCTAGCTAAACCAGAAGTGGAATATATCTCGGTCAAAATTTCTACACTATACAGCCAAATTCAGCTACTTGACTGGGAAAAGACACTAGAAAAGCTTGCCAAGCCATTGCGCCAGCTATTTACAGCGGCGCAAAAAGAGCGCTTTCGTCGTGCCGATGGGACAGAGGTTCCCAAATTTGTCAATTTAGATATGGAAGAGTATCGCGACCTACATCTGACCGTCGCCCTCTTTCGTCGTCTCCTCGACGAGCCTGCTTTTTACAATTTTTCCGCAGGTATTGTTTTACAAAGTTACCTTCCAGACTCCTACCTAATCCAGCAAGAGCTAACTGTCTGGGCGATGCAGCGCATTGCCAACGGCGGAGCTCCTATCAAAATCCGTCTTGTCAAAGGGGCCAACTTAGCCATGGAGCGAGTCGAGGCCTCCATCCATGGATGGATCCAAGCTCCATTTGCTAATAAGATCGACAGCGATGCCAATTTCAAACGCATGGTCCTCTATGGAACCGAAAAGCATCACGCCACAGCCGCCCACCTAGGCATTGGCAGCCATAACTTATTAGATATCGCCTATGCCATGATTTTACGAGCGGAACGCCATGTGGAAGCAGATGTTGAATTTGAGATGCTCGAGGGCATGGCTGAATCGATGCAAACAGTCGTAAAAGAGCTGACTGGGCAAATTCTTCTCTACTGTCCCTCTGCATCAAAGGCTGAATTTCAATATGCAATGGCCTATTTAATTCGACGCCTCGATGAAAATACGGCGCCCGAAAACTTCTTGCATGATCTATTTCATTTAAAACCTGAAAGTCCCGCTTGGAAGCGACAAGTAGAAGCATTTGAAAACTCTATCAATATGATGGAAAAGCTCAGCAAAGAGCCTCGCCGCCGTCAAAATCGCTCGTGGCCTCTGGTCAAGCCAGATCCAAACCAGCCTTTTCGTAACGAACCTGATACTGACTGGTCACTTCGCATGAATCGTCAGTGGGCGCTTCATCTGTTAGACACCTATAAGAACCAAACATTCGATTCCATCCCTCTAGCCATTGCAGGAAAGCTATTACCGTTTCAGGAAAGGGAGAGCGCCGTCGGCCATGACCCCTCCCGACCAGGCCATCTTCTCTACCGCTATTCTCTAGCGACTAAAGAGCAAGCTCAACTAGCAGTTGAAACAGCTAAACAGATTTTTCAGACCTGGAGCCGTACAACCTTCCACCATCGCGCCTCTATTCTGTCCGATGTCGCCCAACTGTTCCGAGAAAAACGCGGTGATCTGATCATAGCAATGATCGCCGACGGCGGAAAAACAATTGCTGAAGCCGATAGCGAGGTTTCTGAAGCGATCGACTTTTTAGAATATTACCGACGTAATGCTGAAGAGCTTCCGCTTCTACATGATCTTGCATTTCGCCCTAAAGGCCCCACTCTTGTTGCTTCTCCTTGGAATTTTCCATGTGCCATTCCAGTCAGCGGCATTGCAGCTGCTCTAGTCGCAGGCAATACGGTGATCTTTAAACCTGCTTCAGAAACAGTATTAGTGGGTTGGAAGGTCGCTCAGCTCTTTTGGCAAGCAGGGATAAGCAAAGAGGTTTTGCAATTTATAAGTTGTGAAGATGATCCTGTTGGAAGCAGCCTCATTGGCAATTCAGATCTTGCAACGATTATTCTAACGGGTGCTACAGCGACAGCAAAACTATTTTTGAAGATACGCCCCTCTCTCGATCTGGCCGCTGAGACAGGTGGTAAAAACGCAATGGTTATTACAAGCCTATCTGATCGAGATCTGGCAATCAAAGATCTGCTCCACTCTGCCTTTAGCCACGCTGGGCAAAAATGCAGCGCCTGTAGCTTAGCCATTTTGGAAGCAGAAGTCTATGATGACCCCAAATTTAAGGAGAATCTGCGGGATGCGGCAGCAAGCTTAGCTGTCGGTTCTGCATGGGATCCTAAAACCTTCATCACGCCCCTCATTCGCTCACCACAAGGTGTTTTAAAGCAAGCCTTAACAACATTAGAGCCTGGAGAGGAGTGGCTACTTGAACCTAGGCAAGATCCCGACAACCCCAACCTGTGGCATCCTGGCATCAAATGGGGCGTTCAACCCGGCTCTTTTACCTATCAAAATGAGCTCTTCGGACCGGTTCTCGGTGTGATGCGAGCCAAAGATTTAACCGAAGCGATCCAGCTAGCCAATGGCACTCCATATGGATTAACAGCTGGACTACACTCCCTCGACCCACGCGAGCAAGAGCTCTGGAGCAAACAAATGGTTGCAGGCAACTGCTATATCAACCGAACAATGACAGGTGCTATTGTCCGTCGCCAACCTTTTGGCGGATGTAAAGAGAGCAGCTACGGCCCTGGAGCTAAAGCCGGTGGACCTAACTATGTCTTGCAGTTTCTTAAGCATGAGCAGCGCGCTCTTCCTAAAGAAGAGTCTTCTCTTCCCAACTCACTAAAGCCTCTTGCCATCTTTGCTGAAAAGCATCTCCCTCCAGAAGAGTTTCGCATCTGGTCATCCAGCGTAGGAAGCTATACCTTCTATTGGGAAAACTACTTTTCTAAAAGATTAGATCCCAGCGGTATCCTTGGACAAGACAACTTCAACTTCTACCGCCCACACTCTCCTACAGCCCTATATATCCAACCTGGCGACTCTCTACTTGATATCCTGCGCTCTATTGCTGCTGCAAAGTTGTGTCAGACGCCTTTAACTGTTTATGGATCTGAAGATGCGATCCAGTCTCTCAGGGCTCTATCAGATGCGCCCTCTATTTTGTTATCCAATCCAGAACTTGTCGATAAAGCAGCAGCTGGAGAATTTTATCGCATTCACTTCTTGCAGCAACCTCCCGCCGACGTCTTACAAGCCCTTGCCCAAAGCCCTGCCTGCCACTACCGCGTCACCCAGCCGGTAGCGAATGGTCGAGTAGAGCTGCTTAAATATCTCAGAGAAGTCTCTCTCAGCATTAACTACCATCGTTACGGCAATCTAGGGACAAGAGAGAATGAACTTAGACAAGACGCAAATCAAATCGGCTGCTGCGATCAAGAGAACTGCTGCCAAGGAATGGGTGAGTGCTGTAATAAAGAGTAAAAAACGAGTTAAAATTCAATTATAATTAATTATAAAATTTTTTATAATTTAAAAAATAATTAATATTAAGATAGTTTCT
>CAZZJE010000046.1:0-11826 GCA_964654295.1 uncultured bacterium
ATTTTAAGTTTACAGTCGGGACGGGCCGATGCAATTCGTAGAAGCATTCGAGCAGCACTTGTATTGCAGCAAGATCCCTCGTTTCATATTTGTCGTTTTGAAGACTTCGTTGGCTCTCAAGGAGGCAGCAGCGACAACGTGCAGAGAAGGGAGATTTTGCGTTTAGCTAAGCACTTGGGAATAGAGTTAAACGACAGTCAATTAGACTTTATCACTGCTAATCTATTTGGAAACAGCTCCGGGCCAACTTCGGGAACCTTCCGAAAAGGGAAGATCGGAACGTGGAAAAACTATTTTACTGAAGAGCATATCGAACTTTTTCGCCAAAACTGGGGCGATTTTCAAGCTGAGTTAGGCTATCCCGTGCCTTAAATTAAATGTTGGAAGCGCCGCCCATGGTGAGCGCTTCAGTTATGCAATCTAAATCTTGAGAGGGCTATCATGATCCAATCTATTACGAAGGTATTACTGCTTTGTTGCATTGCTTTAAGCGCTTTCTCTTCCAACCTATTTGCCAGCTTAGATGTCGAGTCAAAAGCTGTCAACAATATGCGACCATTTTTCCTGCTATCTGTTCCCAAGTCAGGAACACACCTTTTGACTAAGCTTCTTGTCATGATGACAAAGCGTCAGCCAGACTCTTTATTGCAATTCGTTCCTTTAACAACTGCTGAAGAGATTGATCCATCTGATCTTGACAGGTTCGAATATTACATGCTCAATGCTTGGAAACAGGGACGTTTTCCCTTCCAACATGCACGCTATATTAACGAGCCCTTTGCTACTTTTATGCAGCGTCATCCTGAATTTGTTCCGATTGTCGTCGTTCGAGATTTACGCGATGTTGTCGTTTCTTTGGCTTATCATAGAGAATCTGATTTCTTTAAAGAGTTAGGAGAAGAGGCCTCTGTAGAAAAAAGAATTACCTACATCCTAAATCTGTCATGCAGACGTGGTAAAGGCATCTATAAGAGTGCTCAAGCAGCTATTGCATTCAGACAAAATCCAAATGTTCTCACTTGCCGCTTTGAAGAGTTTGTTGGCTCGCAAGGAGGCGCAACAGATAAACTTCAAAAGAAGTCGATCTCTCGCTTAGCTAGCTCCCTGGGAATTGAGTTAACAAACGAAGAGTTAAATACTTTGGCTGCCGATCTATTTGGCAATGAAACAGGCCCTCAAGGTGGAAACTTCCGCAAAGGGCAAATTGGCTCCTGGAAAGATCATTTTACTGAAGAGCATATGGAGCTTTTCCGTCAAAACTGGTCTGCCTTACAGAGTCAATTGGGCTATCCCACTCTTTAATGCATAAGGAATCTTTGGATATGAAAGGAATCATTTTAGCTGGCGGCAGCGGGACAAGGCTTCATCCGTTAACATTGGGCGTCTCTAAGCAGCTTTTACCTGTCTATAATAAACCGATGATCTACTACCCGCTCTCGGTCTTACTTTTAGCAGGGATCCGAGATATTTTAATCATTACGACACCTGAGGAGCAGCCTCTTTTCCGCAGGCTATTGCAAGATGGTTCTCAGTATGGAGTCCATTTCTCCTATGCCATCCAGCCAGAGCCCAAGGGCCTGGCTCAGGCTTTTTTAATAGGGGAGGAATTTTTACAAGGGGAAAGAGCCTGTCTTGTGCTAGGAGATAATATCTTCTACGGAAACCACCTTGGACCACTCCTCGCCGAAGCCGTCCAGCAGACTTCGGGGGCAACTCTTTTTGGTTATGAAGTTAAGAATCCGCAGCGCTATGGCGTTGCGGAGTATGATTCGACTGGAAAAGTTCTCTCAATTGAAGAGAAGCCAAAGATGCCAAAATCCAATATTGCGGTGACGGGGCTTTACTTTTATGATCAAGAGGTCGTTTCGATTGCTAAGGGTTTGAAACCTTCTGCAAGGGGTGAGTTAGAGATCACCGATTTAAATAACGCCTATTTAAAAAAGGGTGAAGTGAGCCTAAAGATCATGGGGCGCGGCTTTGCCTGGCTTGATGCGGGAACTTATGAGAGTCTAATGCAGGCGAGTCAATTCGTACAGGTATTAGAGGAGCGTCAAGGGCAGTACATTGCCGCTTTAGAAGAGATTGCTTATCGCATGGGCTATATCGACCGTGAGCAGCTGATTGAGCAAGGGAAGCGGCTAGGAAATAGTCCCTATGGCCACTATCTGCTTGAAATCGCTTCTAAAGAGAAATTGGTGGAGCATTTTGCTTAAAGGGATTTAGAAATGAGTGAGACTCGGAAAATTCGTAATTTGTTGGTAACTGGTGGAGCGGGCTTTATTGGATCTGCCTTTATTCGCTATCTTCTAAGCGAAGTCAAGGCGTTTGAAGGGCTTTGCGTGAATTTAGATTTACTCACCTATGCCGGCAACCTCGACAATCTAAAAAGCATTAGCGAGGACTCACGCTACTGCTTTCATCGAGGAGATATTCGCGATGAAGCGCTCGTCGAGCAGTTATGCGTCGACTATCAGATTGATGCCATTTTACATTTGGCTGCCGAGAGCCATGTTGACCGCAGCATTGTAGGGCCTCAGGCTTTTTTAGAAACAAACGTCATGGGAACCTTTCATCTGCTTGAAGTGGTAAGGCGACATCCGCATATTCATTTTCACCACGTCTCGACAGATGAAGTCTATGGCTGCCTAGGAGAAACGGGGCTTTTTACAGAAGAGTCACCTTATCGACCTAACTCTCCCTATTCGGCTTCCAAGGCCTCTTCTGACCATTTAGTCAGGGCTTATGGAAAGACCTATGGCCTTTCTACCTGCATTTCTAATTGCAGCAACAACTATGGCCCCTATCAGTTTCCTGAGAAACTGATTCCGGTCATGCTGCAGCGTTGCCTGACAAAGCAGCCACTGCCAATCTATGGTAAGGGGGAGAATGTTCGCGACTGGCTCTATGTCCACGACCATGCCCAAGCACTTTGGCTTTTGCTAGCGCAAGCTAAAAGCGGAGAGACCTATAATATTGGCGGCAATGCTGAGTGGAAAAACATCGATTTAGTGAAGGTGTTGATTCGTATTGTGGCTGAGGAGACAAAGTCTCTAGAAGAGGAGCTGCTCAAGCTGATGACGTTTGTTAAAGACCGCCCAGGACATGATTTCCGCTATGCCATCGACGCCGAAAAGATCCGTCGTGACCTTGGCTGGGAGCCAGCGCATACGTTTGAGGAGGGTATCCGAGAGACGGTTCGCTGGTATTTAGCTAATCAAGAGTGGGTTGCCCGTGTTCAGAGCGGTGATTACCAGAGATGGATCGATCTTAACTATACACAGCGCTAATAGCGCTTTTCTTGCATGTTAAAACTACAAAAGCCTTAAATAAAAAGGGCGGTCCACTGTTAGACCGCCCTTTTTATTTATGATGCTAGATCTTAGGTGTTAAACCCTGATCATGGTCGTGTTTTCACAAATCGGTGGTGATTCAGAGCCTAAAAACTCAGCTACCTGTTTATCAAGCCCGCTGTTTTTCCTTTTTTGAAAGGCAGCTTCACGTTTAAGTTCTCTCTGGTCCAAAATCTCTTTATTTTTATCAAGCGTCTTACGTTCTGCCATCGTGAATACTCTTCCGGCATTCAATAAAACTTTTTCTTCAGTTTCAACTTTTTTAGAACCAAACAGCATTTCGTAAAACTGATTCCAGTAAGAAACGTTTTCTTTTCCATCGGTTAAAGCGAGAGGAGCTGACGGCTTCTTCTTTTCTGTTTGCTTACCAAACGCCTCTTTCTGCTCTTCAAAATTCAGCGGACTTCCTCTACGAGCCTCAATCTCATCATGCAAGGCTCTGCGCTGCGCATTTTTATCGCTGGCTAAAAACGCATCGCGAGCAATGCCTTTTTGATGTTGATAAGCACTTAAAACCCTTTGTTTGTCTACTTTTAGACCCGTATCTCTCATGATATAATCGTTCTCGCCGACTTTTATTGTCCAATCTGAGAGCAGATCTCCTTCTACCACAGTATATTCTCTAACCGGCATTCCTCTGTGATTTCGTGTCTCAGTGACAAGTAGTTTATCGAAGCCATCATTTACAAAGAGATGTTCTGGAAAATTCTCATTCTGGATTTTCAAAGCAGCAGGTTTTGGACGTGTTGGATGCGCTGCAAGCGTATTGATCACGTCAATTAGCTTTTCGCTAGGCGTCCAACCATTTTCTCCCTTTAGCAGCATGATTAACTGAACAATTCCGTCATAACGATCTCTATCAATCGGTTTTCCATCTTGATAGATACGCTGTCGGTTCATTCCATTTTGAGGAACAGATTCAGGATCATTAAAATCGCCGTCTTGGAAGACAACATAGTTACGGAAAAGATCTTCAACTTGATCGATCTCGCCTTTTTGATCTAATTCAAGAATTTGTAAAACGAGGTCCATTTCACGAATTTTAGAAGAGAGCAAATTCGCTTCTGCAAAATTCATGGTTTTACCGAACATATCGATATACTCTTTTCCAGGCACAGCATCCGGATTTTTCTTAACGATATCTTCAATCTTTAGCTGACCATTTTTTAGATCTTCTAAACGCTTCTGGTTTTCATTAGTTGGGTTAGCTAAACAACGGTTATAGGCCCAGAACATTAACATTCCAGCACCGTAAGCTGAGTATCCAGCAACAAAGCCCGCGCCAGAGACGGCAAAAGGAACGGCTTGTGGCCCCCATTTACGAACAAGATCACCAGCAGAGGGTACAATGTCCGAACCGGCAGCACACTCTAATAAATTTTGCCAAAAGCCCTTTTCTACGTTCATGGGGATACCAAAGTAGTTGGCAAAGCCAGCTAAATGTCTCGCAGCAGCACCGTTCGTCATATAAATGTTAGCATAGCGCTTGGTTAAGTCGCCGCCAACTTTAGCACCCTTCTCATAGCCTTGATTTAATGCAATCTGTTTGGCAGATGGGGCTAGGGCACCTAATGCATTACTGATCTTCTCTTTTGCTACGATCATTAAAGAGGAATTCGCATCTGGACGGCCGAGCAACTCTTCTACTTCTTGACGTTTAGTTTCGAACAGAGTTTGCAGAGCGAGTCGATTTTTATCCGTCAACTTAACTTCCGACTTAACTTCGCGACTTTGTAAACTACCTGTTTTACTAGGATCGACAATAGTACCGATATTTCTCGTCGTGATTGCTGTGGATTGAGGTGCGACATTCACTTTGGGCTGATAAACAGCCATCGCACCATTTACAGAATCTAAGGACATCTTATAAACCTTATTTATCTTTTTCTTTTTATACACTCTTATTATTACAATTTAATGTTAGCAAAATGTAAAGATATGCATAAAATTTGATAAAATTACATTGTTTAAAACAAAATTTAATTTTTAATGTTTGATTATCAGGAAATTTTTCTCAAAAACTGGAATTAGTTGCAGTTTGGAGAGAGATGGCGTATTTTAATGGGATTATTGAAAGTTATTCCTCAGGGGGTTTTATATGTTATCTTACCAGCGCATTCAGGAGCTTCTCGGTGATGAAGCCGACTCACTCCTTAGTTATGTTTGTCAAGGAGTCCCAAAAGAGACGCTGCACTTGCCTGGTCCCGATTGGGTTGATCGGATCTTTACCCAGAGTGATCGATCGATTCGAGTGTTGCGCAGTCTTCAAGCACTTTATGGAAAAGGGCGTCTAGCCAATACAGGTTATCTCTCCATTTTACCTGTAGACCAGGGAATAGAACATTCTGCTGGGGCCTCTTTTGCACCCAACCCTATTTATTTCGACTCCGAAAATATTGTGAAGTTAGCGATCGAAGCGGGATGTAATGCCGTGGCGACAACATTGGGAGTTTTAGGAACAGTAGCGCGTAAATATGCCCATAAAATTCCACTTATCTTAAAAATTAATCACAACGAGCTGCTCTCCTATCCTAATAAATATGACCAGATTCTCTTTGCCAGTGCAAAGCAAGCTTATGAGATGGGAGCTGTAGCAATTGGAGCGACGATTTACTTTGGCTCCCCAGAGAGCACGCGTCAGATCCAGGAGATCAGCCACGCCTTCCAAGTCGCACATGAACTAGGCATGGCGACAATTCTCTGGTGTTATACGCGTAATTCGGGATTTAAAGTCGATGGAGTGGACTACCACACGAGTGCCGATTTAACTGGCCAAGCTAACCACTTAGGCGCAACGATTGAAGCCGATATCTTAAAGCAGAAGCTGCCCACTAACAACGGCGGCTATCTCGCGTTGAATAAAGAGAAAAAGAATTATGGAAAGTATGATCAGAGAATGTATGACAAGCTCTGCAGCGACAATCCGATCGATCTATGCCGTTATCAAGTTCTCAATGGTTATAACGGACGTATTGGTTTAATCAATTCCGGCGGAGCCTCGGCTGGAGAAGGCGACTTAAGTGATGCCATCCGTACAGCTGTTATCAACAAACGTGCCGGTGGAATGGGTTTAATTAGTGGACGTAAAGCGTTTCAACGTCCATTAAACGAAGGAATCGATCTTTTACATGCGATTCAAGATGTTTACTTGAGCAAGGAAGTCACCATCGCTTAACTCAAAAGAGCGGATACAGGAAATCTTACTAGACTCCTGTATCCCAATCCCCTATTCTGAAAGCAATCTTTTACCCTTCAAAAACTATGTCTCACTTTGAATCGATTGACCTCGTTCCTGAAGACCCTATCTTAAGCATCCCTCCTCTTTATCGCGCGGACACACGCCCCTTTAAAATTAACTTAGGGATAGGAGCTTATCACGATGCAAATGGAAAGCCCTATGTTTTACAAACAGTTCGCAAGGCTGAACGTAAGCTAGCAGAAATCGAGTTAGACAAAGAGTATCAACCGATCGATGGAACGACACCCTTCCATGAAGCCACAGCGACACTGCTTTTTGGAACGGATTTAGCCAAGCAGCTGGGTAAAAGGCTCTATATTGCACAAACATTAGGCGCTTCGGGGGCTTTGCGAATAGGCGGTGAATTATTAACACAAGAGAATGCTCGTCGTCTTTTCTTATCAAACCCCTCTTGGTCAAACCATCGAACAATTTTGGAACGAGCTGGCTTTAGGGTTTCCTTTTTTCCCTATTATGACACAGAGACAGGCGAGATTGATTTTGAAGCCATGCGCTCAGCCATTCAGCATATGCCTCCCGGTAGTGTTTTATTGCTTCAAGGATCCTGTCATAACCCGTGTGGGGCAGATCCAACAGCTCAGCAGTGGATAGAGATCTCTCAGCTTGTTAAAAAGCTCGATCTCATCCCTTTCTTTGACTTAGCCTACCAAGGCTTGGGGCGGGGATTAGCAGAAGATGCCTTTGCAGTCCGTCTATTTGCCCAAGAGGGTCATGAGCTGTTAGTCGCAAACTCCTACTCTAAAAACTTTGGGTTATATGGCGAACGTATTGGTGCTCTATCCATTATTAGCCGCCATGAATCCACAACTCCACCTATCCGCTCGCAGGTAAAAAAACTCATTCGTTCTAATTATTCGACTCCACCTCTCCATGGAGGGCGAATTATTACAACAATCTTGTCTGATGAGAATTTAAAAGCAGAGTGGTCAAGCGAAGTCGAATCGATGTGCTTGCGGATTCGCGAGATGAGAGAGCTTTTTCATGAGAAGATGGAAAAGGTTGGGCTTGGTCGTGTGACAACGCATATTCCTCATCAAAACGGTTTTTTTGGCTTTTGTGGATTAACAACTTCAGAAGTCATGCACTTGAGGCAAGAGTATGCGATCTATATGCCAGAAGATGGAAGGTTGAATCTTGCTGGGTTAACACAAACTAATATTGACCCTGTTGTACATGCTTTAAGTCAAATTTTTCAGAATCGCTAATGAGAAGACGCATTTCTTCTAAAAAACAGATTCTTTTGGTTCTTTTTCTGCTTGTCTTAATCAACATTCCACAAGCAAGAGTTGAAGAGCTGCGCAGTGTTGCTGTGGCAACTCTTATTCCTTTAAGAATTGTCGCTGAGCTACCCCACCAAGTTTCAGATCTCTTGAGTCTTGAAACAACAAAGGGGCAGGAAGAGAGAGCCGTATCTCATGAAGCTTTTCAAAAACTGGAGTGGGAGAATCAGCAGCTAAAGCTAGAGGTCAATCGCTGGAGAGAGTTATTTCAGCATGAGCTACACCTGCTTTCTCAGCTTTCTGCTCTCTCACATCTGTCAGATGGATTAGAACAGGCTGGCAAGCGTCATAAAAAGCAGATGGAGCAGGTGATCTCTGAGCAGGTTCAAGCCTTGACAGCACAGGTCATCTTCCGTTCGCCTCTCTCTTGGAGTAGCTCTTTGTGGATTAATGTTGGAGAAGCGGATAATAGGGATGGAGAAGCACCTAAAATTGGGAAAAATAGCCCTGTTTTATCAGGACATTCTATTGTAGGTGTTGTGGACTATGTCGGTAAATATCAGAGCCGCGTCCGTTTGATCAGTGATTCTGGCTTAACAATTGCTGTACGAGCGGCTAGAGGAGATCCCCAATATCGTTTTTTAACAGAGCAGCTTCAGCTTGCTATTGGGCTTTTATCAGTAAGACCTGAGTTATTTGAATCAAAACAGGAAAAACAAGCCGTCATCAATCAGCTTGAACGGTTAAAAGAGCGCTTAGAAAGAGTTTCGGCAGCAAAAGATCTGTTAGCTAAAGGTGAATTACATGGTAGCAGCGCACCGCTATGGAGGCAGCCGGGAGAGCTTTTAGAGGGAATAGGCTTTAACTATGACTTTAGTGATGAAGAGGGGCCTCCAAGAGACCTACGCACAGGAAAACCGATGGACAACTCGTCAAGAGAGTCTTTGCCTCTGCTTAAAATGCATGATCTACTAATCACAACAGGTCTAGATGGAGTCTTTCCTGCAGGATTACCTGTTGCGGAAGTTGTAAAGATTCGCTTGCTAAAAGAGGGAGATTTTACCTATAGCCTAGAAGCAAAACCGACAGCAGGTGATCTACAGCAGCTTTCGCTACTCTATGTGCTGCCTCCGGGTGGATTCAATAGCGAAGATCAGCCAACTCCACTAAGAAGAGCTTCTATATAAAAAGGGAGTTTCAGAATATTTTTAAATGAGTAATCGTTTAGTTACCTAACAAAAAGTTACTTTTATTGATTCAACACAGAGGCACAAAAGTCTCAAAGACACGAAGATAAACGATTAAATTGCTTAAACAGTGTCATTTAAAATGTATTTCTTCGTGTCTTTGAGACTTTGTGCCTTTGTGTTGCATATTCTAAAAACCATCTTTAGACGAACAGTGATGTACTCTATATTTTTTACTACCGACTGAACGCTCACACTAAAATTATTAATTTTTAAAAAAATACATTTAGAATAATTAATTCTAAATGTATTTTTTTTCAATATAAAGCTACTAACTTTTCTATCAAGCTTACCAGTTCAAATCTTTTTCATAGCCTAAGTCAATCAGCAATTGGCCATAAGATTGTTTGAACAGCTCTTTATGTTCATCGGTAAAAAATGTTTTCCAATTGCCAATATGTCCACGCTCAAATGTTTTCCCATCTTGCTCTTTATCTGGGCGCTCTTTGAAGACCTGTTGTTGGATCATCTTGAGCTCTTTTTTGGAAACTTTTATTCCGATGTATTTAGCGATTTGCATAATCGCATGGCGTTGACGACGGTCAATGCCACCACCCTGAGAGCCAACTAAATCTTCAAAGTAGACAGGCAAAGCTTTTCCTGATAGAGCCCAGCCAGTCCTTTTTTCATAAAAATTCATATAAGAGGGAGAGTGCTCCGAGCCAACCATTAGGGAGGTTAACTGCTCATCAAATGAGAGAGAGTCAAACTGCTCACTAACTGTAAAAAAGTCTCGTTTGAGTCCTGAGCCTTCAAAGCTACGCATATAAAAGGTATGGGAGACTAAAGCATCTCTTGGATCACGAAGCATGCAGATGAGTTTATGGCCCCATAATTGAGTAATTGAATTTAGTAAGTTGGGGTTAAACGGGGCATGGATGCGATAGGCTTGAGCGCTATCAAAGGCAGTTCTTAGATCATCTTGGCTTGGGTTATTGTCAACTAAGATGCTACGCCCTGTTAAAAACCAGACCAAGCGCTGGATGAGGTGTGTTCCGCACTTGGGAATAGAATGAATGACAAAAGGCTCTTGATAACGACTACCCACCCTAATGACAGGAGGCTCCTCAGGAAGTTTTTCAGCCCCAGCTAAGGAGAGGGGGATCAAAACGTTAGTCATTAAGAGACCAGCAATCATCCAGACAGTGATCATTGAAAAGCGAACGTATGAAAAAAGTTGCATAACTATTTCTCGGTTTAATTAATCTGGTTACAATTTATTGATTTAAAGAACTTGTTGTAACTGCGCATTTTCCTGATCAAACAACAGAATCAGCTCTCTTACATAATCTTGCATCAATGGATCTTCGCTGTGTAAGCAAAACAGTTCGTTCCAGCCTGCAATTAGTTGAGCGGAGTATCGCAGGATACCTTTGCCTTGAGAGGCCAACAATGCAATTAAGCGTTGCGGCCGATAAGTTAAATTTAGTTGTAAAAACTGCTCCCATCTAATCCATACGGGCTTAGTTAGCTCTTGGGCTTTAGGATGAGTACAGGGTAGAATCAAGAGTTTAAGCCAGCAAGAGCGATTAGCTTGATCCCATAAGATCTCATCTTCTAACAGCTTAATATAGGTATGCAAATGCTCTTCTGGTGCTGCAGAGCTAACATAAGGAAGAACAGGATGCTTTTCCAAAAATTTATGACGCTTATTATCTACAAAACTATGATGCTTCATACCTGCAATAAAAGGATCCTCTTCCCACAAAATCTCTTCTAATGATTGCACAATAAAATGAGTTTCTGCTCTTGGTCGCTCGGAAAAATAGCGACTGTCAGGGAAAAAGACCCCCTGTATGAAAAGGGCTTTTTCTTCTAATGAGCTAAAGCGTCCTGTAGCTTGGGCAAAACGTTCGGCCAAAAAGGCATGTGTGACAGGGCAAGCTGCCGTTAATGAATTAACGGCAGCTATAGCAACAGCAATCACCAGTAAGTAGACCCGCATAAAATTACCAATTAAGGTCTTTTTCATAACCTAAATCGATTAGCAGTTGTCCATATTGAGCTTTAATTAACTCTTTATGCTCTTCTGTCAAAAATGTTTTCCAGTTCCCTTGATGACCGCGCTCAAATGTTTTGCCATCTTGTTGCTTGTCCGGGCGCTCTTGATAGAGTCTTTCTTGAATTTGTTCGATTTCATTTTTTGAGAGGCTAATACCAATGTAATCTGCTAGCTGACGGATTGCTCGGCGCTGGGCTTGGTCTTTTCCTGCGCCTTTTGAGCCAACTAAGTCTTCAAAATAGAGAGGATGTGTTCTGCCTGAAAGCGTCCATTGGGCTCTCTCAAGATAATAGTCTAAGTAAGAAGGGGAGTGTTCAGACCCGTTGATGAGAGAGCTGATTTGTTCTTCTAAAGTTAGGCTATCATAAGTGGGAGCAACTTCGAAAAAGTCACGCTTCAACCCTTTGCCTTCAAATTCACGCATATAGAAGGCGTGGGAAACCAGGGCGTCTCTTGGATCTCGAACCATGGAGATAATTAAATGCTTCCATTGTTGGGTCACTGTATCTGCTAACTCTGGGCGATACTCAAGATGAAGGCGGTACACTTTTCCCGATTTAAAAGCTTGCCAGAGGGCTTCGTTATCAATCACTCCTTTATTAATAATTTCTCGGCCGGTCATCAACCAGATTAGTCGATGCATCAAGTGAGTCCCGCATTTGGGAACTGAGTGGAGGATAAAAGGCTTTTGTGGGCGTGAGAGAGGACGTACAACAGGCTGTTCCTGACTAGGGTCAGCTTTTCCTGC
>CAZZJE010000047.1:0-11810 GCA_964654295.1 uncultured bacterium
TGTACTTAAAAAATGCTAAAGTCGAGTCAAAGACACGAAGAAATACATTTTAAATGACACTGTTTAAACAGTTTAATCGTTTATCTTCGTGTCTTTAAGACTCGCTCTATGTTGAATCAATAAAAGTAACTTTTTGTTAGGTAACTGAACGATTACATAAATAAAATTAAAAATACCTTAATGATACATCAATAGTTTTTTGCTAAATTAAATTTATATTTAGCAATAAATTAGGTAAGGTATGGAACATTCAACTCTAATTGCATCTTTACAGACAGGATGTCGTTTAAATTTTAATCCAGATGGAACATTTTCTGCAGTCAACGAAGCAAAATGCAAGGGTATTAACAGGCGAGCTAATGGGGAATCTGCTAAACAGCTAGAGGCTTTAAATCAAGCAGTCAATGAATTAAATAGAACATTAACTGATAAAACAACTCTCGATACACATGAACTCATTGATTTGCATCAAGGCTTATCTCACAGAATCAACCATATCAAATCTCATACAACAGGCTTTATAGGCTGGCTCTTCTCTCTTTTTCGAAGTAAAGAAGAGACGAAAGCTCTTAAAGCTGTCGGGACAAAATTAAGAGAGGCGCGCGATCTAGTCAACCGCACACAAGGAGCTGCTGGTATACTGGTCGCAAGCAATATAACAAATCAATCAAATGCTCAAATCTTGAAAATGATTCGAGCAGAATTTCCGCAACTCATCCATCAAGGGCCTATAACACTAGAGAGTTTCGGAATAAGTGGCCAAGATCTGACTCCTAAACTTCCCTTTTTAATTACGGTAAATAAAACAGATTACACAATCCATCTTCCACCCTACAATATTGATCCCTCCATTATTACTGATGACGACATTATCACTAAAAAAGTATCTTATTTATTTAGACTCCCAACAATATATAAGAATTATATTAATGATTATAGCCGTCAAATTCGCTTCCAAATAAACCACTATCTCACTCATACTTTAAATCAAAGAGCACAATCTGGCTCAGGATTATTAGAAAATGCTCATTTGATTAGAACAGAAGTTCATACTAATAATAGCTCTTTAGCCCATTACGCAAACATAAGCATTAAATATCAAAACCCTGAAACAAACCAGGAAGAGGCGGTCTATGTAACGGTTAATCGACACACCACTTATGAAGAAGTAAAAAATAAAGTGGACGAAGCCATTCTACAAAACGTTGAGAGAGCCACCAAAGTTAAAAAATTTCTTGAAGATACTTTTAAAAACAATCAGGACAAAAATGGCATTCGATTGAATAGAGAAGAAGGCTTTTATTTCAATCCAGGTCAAATCAAACCCAAAAATGATTTTTATGAAGGATCCAATCCTAATTTTAACATCCCTCATATTCAAGTAAAAGGCTTAGGAATAGAGTCTTACAACAAAATAAAGGCTATAAAAGAGGGGTTTGAAAAAAATGCCGCTATCTTGCAGCCTTTATTAAGAACGTTCACAGATGTATATTCCATACGTGTTAAAAACGTTTTAATTAGAGTTGTATTTGATTCAGAAAACAATCAGATCATTCTAAAAGATTCAAACAATCAAGCAATCTACGCAAAAGTCCCTTATACGGGTGATTTACAAAAGACATTAGATGATTTAGCTGATATTTTACCAATCAAACAGGAGTGCAAATTATCTTCTTCAGTATTAAATAGCGTTAGCCCACTGAGTGGAGATGATCATGTGACTAGGTTACCTAAAGTCTCTCTTAATAAGTTGAAAGAGCTCAAAAAGAGAATCAATTCTTCTGGGCATAACTTGTCAACAGCTAATGATGGAAGCCCCACCTCGAAGCGGGACATTCTTTCTGGAATTGATAACATCGTCGATATGGTTGCTAAATATCGCGCAGGCCGACAATTTGTTTATGTTGGAATTCCAAATGATAAAGACGAACGCAAAAAATACTTTGATGAGCTAGAAGCTCGCCTCACACATATTATCGCAGCTTTAGAGAAACCAGAGAACAGTGGGATGCTTTCTGAAGTAATGATCAACTTAGGCGTTGGAGGAACCCGCTGCGGTGGCCGATGGAAAGATGAGGTCACCACGTATTACAGCATGCTTTGTCGCCCAAAAGTCGATGAAACAACCATTCCTTTAGACAGCTGGCTGCAGACACAGCTGGATCAAAAGAAACAAGAAGTAGTAGAAAAAATGGTCACGGAAGCTAATTCCATAAATACAAGCCATGTACGCCTACGTTATTTAAAACATCTAAAAGAGAATGGAGTGACTGTTCCTGGTTGGGAAGCCGCCACGTATCAAGATCCATACTGGGATATGGGTGGTGGTGTAGAAGGTGATCAAATTCTTGAGCAATTTAACAGCAAATTTGATCCAGCAAGATTTCTGATAGAATGGAAAGATGAAATTTCAAAACGTCTTAAAAATTATAAGGGAGATGAAGCCGCTATCTGTCAAAATTTCGGTGCACAGGTCACTAACCGACTGCGTAGTGCGGTAAAAACTCTGTTTTTACCGCATATGCCAGAACATCAAGCTAAGTTTGATAAGATGGATCACATGGCAAAGAAGCCTGAGGAAAGCGATGAAGATTACAAAAAAAGAATTGCCACTAAAAAAAATGAACTTTTAGATGAATTAATTGAAAATTTAAATTTAATTAGTGTTAATCAAACCACATGTGTCACTGAAGGAGTGACGATACGTGGAATGGTACTTCTAGCCTTGCAGACAGGTATCTTAGAATTTAAAACTGATCGAAACCCCTTAGAATTTATTGAAACATTATCTACAACGTAATCGCTGCTTTAACTCTATTCCACAAAGCACAAAACGCCGCTTCCAGCGGCGTTTTTTTTACAATAAAGCGATTGCAAGGTTAAAAAAGTGAGATAACGTAGACTTACGCCGTTCCCTATCTTCATTATTTTCAAGAGAGCTTTGCATTTTTTTGGTTTTTAGTTTAAGCTCAGCAGTGTGATAATTTAAGGTCATTTTAATAAAAAACAATAAAATTGGATCTTTAATCTCTAAGATAAACAAACTCTTCACATAGGTGCGTTTTAGCGTTTTTCAACACCTTAAAAACCCCTAAGGCCTTTATTAAATTAACACATTAACGTTAAATTCCTTTTTAATTAATTTTGGTCTTTCGATGATTAGCACAGAAATATTATTTCGTTCATTTGAAAGTGGGTGTCGGCTCGATTATCAGCCTAATAAAGGCTTTAAAGCGATAGAGGAAAAGAAAGTCTATTGCTGTGGGATAAAAAAAAGAGCGAGTGGGGAATCGAAAAAACAATTAGTTGCCCTTAAAGCTGCTAAGGAACAGCTAAAAAGCTTATTAGCTGATGAATCTCGCTTTGAAGATAGTGAACAGCTTTATCAGATCTATCAAAAGTTAAAATCTCGCCTCTTTTACCTCCACTCTCATACCACAGGCTTCTTTGGATGGCTCTTGTCACTCTTCCGATCAAAAAAAGAGACAAAAGCGCTGAAAAAGTTAAGAGATAAGATTCAGAAGCTACAGAACATCATGATCCGTTCAGAAAAGGTCTCTCTGGAAGCTTTTAAGAAAGCCGTAGCGACTCCAGCAGCGAATTCACATCTTGCAAACGAGACTCTTTTTAAAAAAATCGAAGAGGAGCTCCCCCATCTTATCCGCTCAACAGCCGTAACAGCTGCAGACTTTGGAATTACAGAAGCGAATCCCCACCCTAAAACCCCCTTTCTCTTGAGAAAATATTACGATAGCATTTACATCTATTTTCCCCCCGTCGGGCCTGCATCTCATACAAAGACACCTTCGCCTATCTACATCAGCAACATTCGAAAAGATGTGCAAGCCTATTATTACAACCATTTAATTGATCAGAAATCTGAGATTGCACGCTCTTGCGACAACTTTTCAGAAGAATTGAAAATAGAAAATATTCTGTGTGATGCCTATAAGGTCTTTTTATCTCAGCAAATTGATCGTGAAAAAGGATCTGTTATTTTAACAGCTGAAGTTTTTAATCCAATAACCGGAAAAAAAGAGACCTCTTTTTTTCCTATCCAAACAACGACAACAAAAGCAGCTATTGATAGCTGGGTCCGCGGTTTAATTAACGAATCAGAAAGACACATTACAGAAGTAAAAGACTTTATAACTAAAACGATTTCCTCTGATCTGAATAAAAAACCGATATGTGATGAAAATGGGATTACAGTTGATTGGAAAGGAAAATATCTTCTTGACTGCAAGATCCATGGTAAAAGCGTCCATGCAGTCTCTCTAGGGTTAGGTGAGCAATCTTATCACTCGATAAAGGCTTATAAAGATCAGGCCACTCAAAATCTTCTTTACCAAAATAAATTCTCCACTTCTGGTAAAAACGTATTAAATTTTTTAGAAAACAGTCCAAAACTAACGATCGATGTCAACGAAGAAAAACAAATTTTTAAAATTTCTCTTTATGAAGATCCCTATTTTTGTCCCATCGAACTAAAAAAAATCCCATTTAACGTTCCGCTAGAATCAACTATTCAATCCATAAAAAAAGATCTCTATTTGAAAAAAAATGCATCGATTGCAGATCAAACGTTTGAATCAGTGAGCCCACTTAATGGTTTTGAGCATGTTTCAAAGCTTCCTAAAGTTCCTTTAGATAAACTCTCTACATGGGCACATACCGTTAACTATTCGGGACACAATTTATTTGAGGCAGATGATGGCACCCCTATCACACCAAACACAATAAAAGCCAAAATTAACTTTATTCTTTCGATCATAAACTTACACAAAAGAGATGAAAATCCCCATATTTTGGGAATTCCAGACAATCTAGAGGATCGAAAAAAATACTTCTATGATTTAGAGGCACGTTTAACACATATTATTAATGCCTTAGAGCGCCCACAAAACAGACACATGATTCCTGAAGTGATTATCAACCTAGGTGTTGGTGGCTGCCATTGTGGTGGACGCTGGAAAGAAGAGGTGAATAAATATTATAATCTGTTTTGCAATCCTGAGATTAACGAGAAAAACGTCGATCTAGACCAGTGGCTGCAGTATTTGTTTGACCAAGAGAAAAAAGAGATCGTCAACAAAATGGTAGCAAACGTAAAAAGTGTAAACACAAGCCATGTTTTGTTTCGTTACTTAATACAGCTTAAACAAGACAAGATTACCGTTCCAGGCTGGGAAGTTGCCAATTTTAATGACGATTTGGAAAGCTTTGGCGGTGGTTTAACCGGCCATTCCATCACAACAGAGTTCAAAAAATTATTTAACCTTTCAAAAATTTTTGGGCAGATGCATACTCAGCTAAATAAACATCTATGCGACTACTCAAAGCCAATGGTTTGTCAAAATTTTGGCGCACAAGTACTGAATCATTTGCAAATGGCTGTTAAAGAGCATTTTCTACCTTACGATATAGACAAACAAGCCGCTTACAACGAAACAAAAAGCGACAACCAACGCGCTCGGGTCCTTAACAGCTTAATCGATACCCATCGATTGATTATCGAAGACTCTGTCAATTATACTCCGATTGGGGTTACCTACGAAGGTGCGCTTTTACTGGCATTTAGAACAGGCCTTATTAAACTCTCTCCCAAATGCAATGTCCGTGATTTAATTATACAACTCGGACAGGTGTAATTTTTTAAAAACCATATTTAATTCCTTTAAGCGCACAAATAGAAAAATTTGATCTCAAACCTCATTACACTCTTACCTGGCCAGAGGATTAAAGATTTATTTGAAAGCTTGAAAGCCATTTAGCTTTTGAAAATCGACGAAAAATTTTACTGGGATAGGTTCCTATTTCTAATTGATGGAATAGGCTTTTTTCCTTATACTTATTTCGTTTGCGATCTGAATTCCATTTCAGATCATCACCCGTGGGTATATCGTGACAACTTTGGCGTTGGCCATCATCCCCGCCCGCTATAGTAGCAGTCGCTTTCCAGGAAAGCCTCTGGCACTAATTGCAGGCAAGAGTTTGATACAAAGGACCTATGAACAGGTCCAGCGTTGCACTCTCCTCCAAGGTGTTTGTGTCGCAACTGATGACCAGCGCATCTATGATCATGTAAATGCTTTTGGCGGTCATGCCGTCATGACTCCCTCCGACTGCCCTACCGGAACAGATCGCCTCGTTGCTGCGCTCACTCAGCTGCCTCAATATGCTCATTGCCAAATCGTATTAAATGTTCAAGGGGATGAACCTCTGATCGATCCTGCTATCCTATCCGGCCTCATTGACTGTTTAGAAAATGATCGCCAAGCAGTTGCTTCTACCCCTGTTGCAAAGATTACGACAGTAGAAGAGGCGTTTAATCGTTCGATTGTAAAATGTGTCCGCAATTTAAAAGGTCATGCCCTCTACTTTAGCCGCTCGTTACTACCCGCAGGACATCAACCTGAACTTTTAAAACATCATCCCTACTACCGGCATCTAGGCGTTTACGCCTACCGTCGTGATTTTTTAACGCTCTACGCCTCTCTACCAGCAACGCCTCTGCAGCTTGCTGAAGATTTGGAGCAATTAAAAATTCTCGAGTATGGTTACACCTTAAACACTCTCGTTGTCAACACGATATCTGTTGGCGTCGATCATCCTGAAGACATTCAACGTGTAGAAGAGATCTTATGCGCACAAAATACATCTTTGTCACCGGCGGCGTCTGCTCCTCATTAGGAAAAGGACTCACTGCTGCCTCTATTGGCTTATTGCTAGAAAAACGCGGTCTGAGCGTTGCAATGATGAAGCTCGACCCTTATCTTAATGTTGACCCTGGCACCATGAATCCATTTCAACATGGAGAGGTCTACGTCACTGACGATGGAGCGGAAACCGATCTCGACCTTGGCCACTATTTCCGCTATACCCACTCTCCCCTCTCGGCTGCATCCAATGCAACGTCTGGGCAAATTTATAATAGTGTCATCCGACGAGAGCGACGTGGCGACTATCTAGGTAACACGGTCCAAGTGATCCCTCACATCACCGATGAAATTAAACAGCGGATTTTGCAATGTAGCAAGCAGGTCGAAGGTGTCGATGTTGTCTTAGTTGAAATTGGCGGGACAGTGGGCGATATTGAATCACTCCCCTTTTTAGAGGCTATTCGCCAATTCCGCTTTGACCACCCGGGGGATTGTATCAACATCCATTTGACCTATGTTCCCTATATCAAAGCAGCGGGAGAGCTGAAAACAAAGCCGTCGCAGCACTCTGTCCAGATCCTACGTGAAATAGGAATCTTCCCCGACATTATTCTATGCCGCTGCGAATGTTCGTTACCTAAAGAGGTAAAGAATAAAATCAGTCTCTTTTGCAACGTAGCAAAAGATGCTGTCATTGAAGAGGTCGATGTCGAGACAAGTATTTACGAAGTGCCGGTTAAATTGCATGAGCAAAAGCTCGATGCCATGATTTGCGAGATGCTACAGCTTTCAAGCAACGCCCCCGATCTCACCGATTGGGACAATCTATTGCAAAAGTTAACGCATCCTAAAGGAAAAGTGGTGATCGCTATTGTTGGAAAATATGTGCAACATCAAGATGCCTATAAATCGGTTTTTGAAGCCTTAGCCCATGGAGCCATTTCTAACCAATTACAACTAGAAATTCGTCGCTTTGAGGCAGAAGCTATCACGGAAGGCAGCGATGTTGCATCTATTTTAGCTGGATGCGATGGCTGCTTGATTCCAGGTGGATTTGGAGAGCGCGGCTGGATCGGTAAGATTTTAGCTGCTAAATATTGCCGGGAGAACAAGATCCCCTATTTTGGGATCTGTCTAGGAATGCAAGTCCTCTGCGTCGAATTTGCGCGCCATGTGTTAGGGTTAAAAGAGGCCAATTCTACAGAGATCGACCCCAGCAGCCCTGATCCTGTCATCTCTCTCTTAAGCGAACAGCGCCATGTGCAAGATCTAGGTGGCACGATGCGCCTAGGAGCTTACCCTTGCCGACTAAAAAAAGAGACACATGCCTTTTCCGCTTATGGGCAAGAACTTATCAGCGAACGCCATCGCCATCGATATGAGTTTAATAACGACTATCTAGAAGCGATGCAAAAGGCTGGCCTTATCTTGTCAGGAACATTAGAAGATGGCAATCTATGTGAAATTGCTGAGATCAAAGATCATCCATGGATGGTTGGCGTGCAGTTTCATCCTGAGTTTAAATCTAAACCGACAGAGCCACATCCTCTCTTTAGAGAGTTCATTCGAGCGACCTATGCACATAAGAGCCGCTCATGAGTAAAACGCCTCAGACGCGAATCATAGGAATTGACTTTGGCGTTGCCCGGATTGGCTTAGCCTATTCAGATGTCACTAAAATGATTGCAATGCCATTGCCAACGCTTAAAACGGAGCGTAAAACAGAGGCAACACTTCAGAAGCTGCTGCAGACCTTGCAGCAGCATCAAAAAGATCAAGGCTACACAGTTGAAACCATTGTCGTCGGATTACCGCTGCTCCTTAGCGGTAAACGTGGCTTTTTAGCTGACGAAGTCGAACACTTTGTCTCCGCATTTCGCCCTCTCATTGCACCTATTCCAGTGATCACCTGGGATGAACGTATGACTAGCGTGCAGGCAGAACGTGCCCTTAAAGAGGGAAGCATGCGTCGTAAAGAGCGTGCACAGCATGTTGACGCTGCAGCTGCGGTCTTAATTCTGCAGAGTTATCTAGATAAGCTAAAGCTCGAATCAAACCAGTTTTAGCACTTATAAGTCAAAAAATAAGCGTTTGAGACTGCTTTTGGAGTGCGGCGCCAAGTCCTTGCAGATTGACATATCTTTTCTTGACTTTAGAGGGGTTTTAATAACAGAGCGCTGGGTTAGGCCTCGAGGAGGCCGGCACAACTAAAGGCCAGGCCGTAAGGCCTGGTAAAGACATGTAATAAACAATGGAGGCCCAGCGGGCCGATACAAATAGAAACAATCGCTATGATTTGTATCGCCCTGCAGGGGCTCAATTATTAAAACATGCTTCTATACCAGGCCTTACGGCCTGGCCTTTAATTGTACCGGCCCTTTGGGCCTAGCAAACGCGCTTTTTATACACTCTTTTAAAAGTCAAGAAAAAGATGTGTCAATCTGCAAGGACAAGTTGCCACACTCCAAATAGTCGTTAGCTTGACGCCTATATTTAATATTAAAAAATGACAGAAAATTAATCTTGTCATAAATTTAAATTTTAAATTAATTTACGGTTAATTTTAGGCAGCACCCCTTGAGGTCGCTATGGCTGTAAAAGATTTATGTGTCTTATAAAACATGATTCCTTAAAGGAGGAAACAATGAAGAAATTAGCCTATGCATTAGCAGTTCTTTCTTTAATTGGTGCTGATCTATCTGCTTCTTACAACAATTGCGACCTCCAAGCAACAAGCAGCTCTTCTCACCAAGATGAGCAAGGTCCTCGCGGTCGTAGAGGTCCTCGCGGTCGCCCAGGTCCTCAAGGTCCTCAAGGAGAGCCAGGAATACCTGGAATTTCCGATATCTCTGCAGCTTTCGCTACAGCAACACCAGGAGTTGTGGCAATTGCTGGAGAAGTTCCGTTTGGACCAGCAACAGTCGTTGGAGGTGCAATCACACAAACAAGTCCAACAGACTTCACTCTCAATGAAGATGGAACATATTTAGTAATCGCCAGCGTTCCCGCAACGTTAGGTGTTGGGACAACCATCAGCATCACTGTCAATGGCGTGCCTGTTGAGACCTCCGCTGCTTTAGTCGTCGTTGGCACCAACCTATTCGTACAGACTCTTATTCCTGTAAGCGCTGCTCCAGCTGTCGTAAGCGTGCTGAATGGTGGAATCGCTTTAACAGTTGCAGCAGGTGGAAACATCTCCATCACACAAGTCAGCGACATCCCAGCAACCTAATCTGATTTAGATTGCTTTAACCGACCTCGTTTACATTAGGCACATCTTCTGCCCATCCATGGATAGAAGATGTGCTTTTTTTTAACATCCGCATCTCCCTGATTACTAAAATCAAATTTTAAAAAAAAGAAGCCATCTCAAATATTTTCTTGCGACTAAAATCAACTCCTTTATATATGTACTAACATTAATTCCCTTAAGAGAAGCTTGAAAGAGCTTCCAAGTTTAAACAAGTTTTAGATCTTCGCTGGCTTTGAAAACCACAATTATCCATTAAGGAGTATATTATGAAAAAATTGCTATTCGCATTTGCCGCACTATCTTTAGTAGGTGCCGATCTTTCCGCTCAAATCTATGATGAAGAAAACGATTCAGAAATATCCTACCTTTGTGATGAAGAATTTGATGTAGATGCATCTAGTCACCATCAAGGCACAAGAGGACCACGTGGACCACGCGGTCGCAGAGGACCACGCGGCCGTCCAGGCATTGCTTCTACATCTGCAGCATATGGTGCAGCTACTACAGGAGCAGTCATTCCGCCAGCAAGCTCCATCCCATTTACGACAACATCTTACGTTGGAGCGGCCATCACCCCAGATAATGTTGATGATTCTCTCTTCGACATCAACGCACCAGGCACCTATCTTGTTACAGCAACAGTCAGCACTGCATTAGGCTCTCCAGCTGGAACAGCTAACCTCATTTTAGATGGCAATGTGCTTGCATCTGCTCCATTAGCTCTAGGTCCAGACACAACAACAATTACAGCTTTAGTTGCTGTTCCAACAGCAACGGCAACAACACCTGCACAATTGGAGCTCGGTCTTACAACTGGTGCGACTCTTGCTGATGGTACAGCGATCACGATTGTACGTGTTAACAGCACAACTCCATAATTGGATTTGAGCTAACACTTCTCCAAGGCAGGCTTTTTATCGAAAGCCTGCCGTCTACCCTACATTTTACTAAACGTTTTTGTCCCAAATAGCCCGCTGCTTGCAACTAAAATCCCACTATACTATATCCTGTTCAAAGAGCAATCTTCCTAGCGCACACCATGTAATAGATAAGGAGTAGTTATGACTGCGGCAACGGCGCTTCTTGAAAATCCCCTTCAGGAGACCTCTCGAGAAAACAAAACAGCTGACCCATGCATTTTAGTGATCTTTGGTGCAACAGGAGATTTGACTGGTCGAAAATTAATTCCTGCTCTCTACAACTTAACCGCTGAAGGGCAGCTTCCTTCCCAATTTGCTTGTGTTGGATTTGCTCGGCGCCCAAAAAGCAATGAAGACTTCCGCAATGAAATGAAAGAGGCTGTTAATAAATATTCACGGACTAAACCGATTGATGAAAATATTTGGAAAGCTTTTGCTGACAAACTCTTTTACCATCGCTCTGAGTTTGACAATGACGAAGGCTACGAAAAGCTAGGACAGTTTTTAACTTCTCTAGACCGACAGCTTGGAACAAAAGGCAACCGCGTCTACTATCTTTCAACCCAGCCAAGCTACTTTCCTTCTATCATCCAAAAACTTGGCCAGCATAAGCTTCTCTATGACGCAGAAACAGTTAAAGACAAATGGTCGAGAGTTATTATCGAAAAACCCTTTGGACATGATCTAAAATCAGCTGAAGATCTTCAACGCAAGATCACGCAATATCTCGATGAGAGCCAGATCTATCGTATCGACCACTATTTGGGCAAAGAGACTGTTCAAAACCTGCTCCTTTTCCGCTTTTCCAACCCAATTTTTGAGGCTATCTGGAATAGCAACTATATTGAGCAGGTTCAAATCACAGTGGCAGAAGAGCTGGGCATCGGCACGCGCGGCCACTTTTTTGAAGAGGCCGGAATTTTACGAGATATTGTTCAGAACCATATGATGCAACTGCTTTCAATCGTTGCGATG
>CAZZJE010000048.1:0-11690 GCA_964654295.1 uncultured bacterium
CTAAAATTCAGCTATTTAGATGTCGATCGTTTTTGACTTTTGGGGTGAACTTCCGCTCCATATACTCTTTAGCCCCAGTTTTTTAAATCAAACATACAGAAAGATAAGGCTAAGGCCTTACGGCCTGGCCTAAAATGGTGCCGGCCTCTTCGAGGCCTACGCTCAGTTACTAAAATTTCCTCTGCACAACTTGAATTTTGCAATTACCTCTTTAGCCTGCGCTACAACACAGAGACGCCCGGAATTCTTGCGTTCTTTTACCGTTAATTTTGGATGGCTTTCCTGTAATAATAATTAGGGGGAATTTGGGAGATGCTTTTAAGTAGTTATCTAAGACTAATTTTGCCGCTTCATGGGAGATCCCATGACAGTCTAATGCTACTTTGCCACTCGAAGTTTTTCCCCATTGAATAGGAATTTCTGATAGATAGCTTTGAGCCTGCTTTCTATCCTCATTCGCATAAAGATTCACGAGCAAATTATAAGTGACAGCGTCAGGATTTAATCCCTTTTGCCTTCATCTCTTCGAATAGCTCATCGGCCTCTTTGTAAAAGTTATCTTTACAAAAATTACAATTAAATAAAAATAAAATAAATCGAATACAAATTTTAAATTCTAAAATTTAGAAACAATTAGAGATCCTTCGTTACCTGTAAAACTTTTCACTTTTAAATCAGGATTATTTCTCCTAATAAATTTTCGAATATTATTTTTCATGCCAAACGGTACAGTCCTCTCAGAATGCTTCCCCTTTCCTGTGATGATGATTAAAGGAAATGCTGAATGTTTTCTTAAATGCTCACCTACCGCTAATTTTGCTATTTTATGACGAAGCCCATGACAATCTAAAACGAATGCTCTTCTATCTCTTTTGAAATTAATAGGAACTTCTGAAAACTGCCCTTTATTGACTTTAGATAGCTCCTCCTCGAATAACTTATAAGCCTCTTCTAAGTAGATCTGCTTATTTGAGCCATCTGTTAGCAAGCTACCCATTAATTTATTGGGACTTGCTTTTTCATCCTCTATCTCTTTGAATGGATCGTAAGCCTCTTTCGAATGATTGTGCTTACATAAATCATTTATCAACGTATTATAGATCTCTTTGTTCGGAGTTAGTTCCTTGGCTTGCATCTCTTCGAGTAGACGAAACGCCTCCTCTATCCGGCCTTTCTTGTATAAGCGCTCCATTAAAGTATTATATGTCACTTCATTGGGAGCGATCTTCTTAGCTTGCATCTCTTCGAGTAGACGAAACGCCTCCTCTATCCAGCCTTGCTTGCATAAGCCATCTATTAAAGTGTTATATGTCACTTGATTGGGAGCGATCTTCTTAGCTTGCATCTCTTCGAGCAGACCAAATGCTTCTTCCATCCGGCCTTGCTTACATAAGCCATCCATTAAAGTACTATATGTCACTTCATTGGGGGCTATCTCCTCGGCTTGCATCTCTTTGAGTCGACCCAAAGCCTCTTCTATCCGGCCTTGCTTACATAAGCCATTTATCAAAATATTATAGGTCACTCGATCAGGAGTTAATCTCTTGTTTGTCATCTCTCTGAAAAGATTAATCGCTTGGTTGACCTGCTTTTTTTTTATTAGCGCACTCATCATCGCATTATAATGAAAAAGATTGGGTGAAATGTCTTTTATTTGCATTTCATGCCAGAGCTTCTGTATGACTTCGGAATTTATTACAGAAAAGCGATCTCTTCCTAATGACTGAATTTTTTCTACAAACTCTTTAGATAGCTGATCAGATTGAAGTCTATTAACGCTTTTTTGAGAATGGCTTGAAGAAGATATATTAGGATAAATTAAGTTAGAGCTACCACATCTTCTATAATTACTGAAAGGAAACCCCATAACAACCTTTGTTTTTAAAAAAATCAAAAAAGATAAATTTACAGAAAATATAAATTAATCGTAAACAAAAAAAATTAATCGATTAAATATATCTCTTAAAGAGCAGCTAAAGGATGTTTTGTGGGGATAGAGAGGACCATACCCTGTTTGAGGCGATCGCCTTCGAGATGATTAATTTGTTTGAGGGTAGAGACATCGACGCCATACTTTCGGGCAATTTTCCAAAGAGAATCGCCTTCGGAAACCACATAGGTTGCGCAAGGAAGTCGAGTAGAAATGGAGGCGGGTTTATTGGTAAAGGGAGGAGGTTTTACGGCAATAGGAGCTGTCGTTTGCACAGGCGGTGGGGCCAAAGGAATTGCCGGGGTAGGGGCAGTAGTAGGTTTCATAGCAACGGCTGCAATTTCTAAAGGTTTTACCGTAGGGGCCACAAGATCTGGAAGAGGAGATCGGGGAGCCATCGGTGCAGAAACAGCTGTTGGAGAGATCGTGCGGCTGTGGGCCGGAAAAGGTAGAAGTGGGCTATCCAGGTAGAGCAGAGATAAAAAGGCTAAGAGCAATAGGATATTGAGTGCCCCGCTGACAAAGAGAACTTGAGTCAGACGGCGCACCTGATTAGCAATCGCTGCATGGCGTTGATGTGCTGGATTGCTTTCAACCATGTTTTATCTCGCGTCAGATTTTCCAGATGATGCTTCACTTAACCGTTTTTCGAGATTATCTAACTCTATCTGCATCTTTTCTGGCAAGTGATCTCCAAACAGCTTGAAATAATTCCTTAGCTCCGCCAGCTCACCCTTCCAAGCCTTGGGATCGACCCGCAGGAGCTGTTCTAAATTCTCTTTGGGAAGATTGAGACCGGTTAAATCTAATGCCTCTGGTGCGGGTAGGTTTCCGATAGGCGTCTTAGTCGCATCTGCTTGACCTGAAGTGCGTTCGAAGATCCATTTTAGCACGCGCATATTTTCTCCGAACCCTGGCCAGAGAAATTTGCCCTCGTTATCTTTTCGGAACCAGTTGACATAGTAGATTTTAGGCAGCTGCTTCGGAGAGGCACGTGTGCCGATCGAAAACCAGTAGTTAAAATAGTCGCCCATGTTATAGCCGCAGAAAGGCAGCATAGCAAAAGGATCGTGGCGCAGCTCGCCTATCTTACCAGCCGCAGCGGCAGTCATTTCTGAGGAGACACTTGCGCCCATAAAGACACCATGGCGCCAGCTAAAAGATTCTGTGACAAGTGGAATCACATCGGACCGCCTGCCGCCGAAGATGATGGCTGAGATAGGCACACCCGCAGGATCTTCCCAAGCTTTATCGATGACAGGACATTGTGAAGCTGGTGCTGTGAAGCGAGCGTTTGGATGGGCTGCTTTCTCTGGGTTATAAGGCGTCCAATGGCGCCCTTGCCAATCGATGAGATGCTGAGGAATCTGTTGAGTCATTCCTTCCCACCAGATGTCACCATCATCTGTCAAAGCGACGTTTGTAAAGATAGAGTTCGCTTTTAACGTCAGCATAGCGTTTGGATTAGACTGCATAGAGGTCCCTGGGGCCACTCCAAAGAAGCCAGCTTCGGGGTTAATGGCATAGAGATAGCCGTCGCTGCCAAATTTCATCCAGGCAATATCGTCACCCACCGTCTCTATTTTCCAGCCGGGTAGAGTAGGCGTCAGCATCGCTAAGTTAGTTTTGCCGCAGGCGCTTGGAAAAGCAGCCGCGAAATATTTCTTTTCCCCTTGAGGATTTGTCACACCCATAATCAGCATATGTTCAGCCAGCCAGCCGCCATCACGAGCCATGACCGAGGCAATGCGTAGAGCTAGGCATTTCTTTCCCAAAAGAGCATTGCCGCCGTAGCCGCTTCCAAACGACCAGATGCTGCGCTCTTCAGGAAAGTGGACGATATAGCGCTCGTGAAGATTACAGGGCCAAGGTGTATCGACTTGTCCACGAGTCAAAGGCATGCCGACGGAGTGGAGGCAAGGAACAAAAAAATTGTTTTCTAGCACCTCCAGAACGGGAGTTCCAATGCGAGTCATGATGCGCATATTACAGACCACGTAGGGAGAGTCTGTGATCTGAACGCCAATGTGAGCGATATCGGAGCCTAAAGGACCCATGCTGAACGGAATGACATACATCGTTCGGCCGCGCATACAGCCTTTGAATAGCCCCTGAAGCTTATCTTTCATCTCTTTAGGATCGGCCCAATTGTTTGTAGGGCCGGCATCCTCTTTTTTTTCGGAGCAGATGTAGGTGCACTGTTCAACACGGGCGACATCGCCCGGGTCGGATCGGCAGAGGAAGCTGTTGGGACGCTTGTCAGGGTTGAGACGGATGAAAGTACCGCTTGTGACCATCTGATTAGCTAGGTGGTCATACTCTTTTTGTGTTCCATCGCAGAGCCAGATCTGGTTAGGCTGGCAAAGGTCAGCCATTTTTCGGATCCATTCAATCAGTTGACGATTGTTTGTCCAAGCTTCGAGTGAAAGTTGTGAAGGCATGGCGATCTCCCTTTGCAGCAGAACAGATAGTAACTATTAACTTGCTTTGCGTCGCTTAAAACGATCTAGGTACTCTAACGCTTTACCTGTACCTAAACAGACAGCCAGCAGTGGGTTGGGGGCAACGATGACCGGTAACCCCGTCTCTTTCATTAATGCCTTATCGAGCCCTTTAATTAAAGCGCCGCCGCCAGCAATGACCATCCCACGTTCGACTAGATCAGCAGCAAGCTCGGGAGGGCACTTTTCTAAAGTTAGCTTAACACTTTCAATAATTTGTTGAATCGGTTCTGCTAAACACTCTCTAATTTCGACAGAATTAATCCGTTTTGTCACAGGCAGACCAGCCACCTGGTCTCTTCCGCGCACCTCCATCTCCAGTTCACCACCAGCTAGGGAGTGAGCCGAGCCGATTGTCATCTTAATCTCTTCGCCCGTACGCGGTCCGATCATCAAGTTATAGGTGCGTCGCATATAGTTGATGATGCACTCATCAAACTCATCTCCGGCAATACGAAGTGAGCGGGATTCGACAATCCCACCTAGGGAAATGATAGCGATTTCGGTTGTTCCTCCGCCGATGTCGATGATCATATTGGCTGAAGGCTCATGGACAGGTAGGTCGACACCGATCGCGGCAGCCATCGGCTCTTCGATGAGAACAACCTCTTGTGCTCCAGCATGCAGGGCGGAGTCTTCGACAGCGCGTTTTTCTACTCCGGTAATCCCTGAAGGAACTGCAATGAGGATTTTGGGACGAAAGAGACTGCGAGAGGGAGTGACACGGCGGATAATCTCTTTAAGCATCCCTTCAGCCACCTCAAAGTCGGCGATGACCCCATCTTTCATCGGTCTGACAGCATGAATTTTTCTAGGAGTTTTTCCTAGCATCGCTTTGGCTTTATGCCCCACAGCGAGCACCTCGTTGGTCGAAGAGTCGACAGCAACGACGGAGGGTTCAGCTAGGACAATCCCCTTTCCTCTCACAAAGACTAAGGTGTTGGCGGTCCCTAAATCGATTCCAATATCGCTTGAAAATACGCCGCGAAATCGATTCAATCGGCCAAAAGTTGCGCGATAGAATGCATCTAAGCGTTTTTTCAATTTATCTGCAGATTTGACTGCGACTGACATCCTCACTCCTTCTAAGCGTCCCTGCTCAGTGTACTGATTTGATTTATGCTTGTAACAGTTCCAAAACCTCTTCCCAGGTTAGTTTGGCGATGACCTCGTCTTCGAACGAGACGATTTTCTTCACCAACCCCTTTTTCCGATTTTGTAACTCAAGGATTTTCTCTTCGATCGTATTTAAAGTCACTAGTTTATATGTAGAAACTGACTGAGTTTGTCCGATACGATGGACACGATCGGTTGCTTGGCTTTCAACAGCAGGGTTCCACCACATGTCGTAATGGATCACTGTATCGGCGCCGACGAGGTTAAGTCCCACGCCACCAGCCTTGAGAGAGACCAAAAAGACAGGGATGGAGGAGTCTTCGTTGAAGCGCTTGACAATGTCCAAGCGATTTTTGCTCGCTCCATCGAGATATTCGAAGCGCACGCCCATCTTTTGGAAATCTTCTCGCATGATTGTCAGCATACGAGTGTATTGGCTGAAGATGACAGCTTTATGACGCCCTTCGATGAGCGTATGCATCAGCTCCATCAGCATCTCATATTTTGAAGAATCACCCCGTTCGGCACGCTCTTTGGCAAAGATTGCAGGGTGGCAGCAGATCTGCTTTAGGCGTGTCAAGGTGGCGAGGACGTGAATTTGTACACGGTCAAAGCCTTCGCGTTTAACAAGCTGGGAGAGCTCTTCGCGTGCTGACTCGGCATAGGAGCGATAGAGATCGCGCTGCGTATCGGAGAGATGGCAATGGTAGACAATCTCAGAAATTGGCGGCAGCTCTGAGACCACATCGCGTTTCATGCGCCGCAAGATAAATGGCGACACCTTGGTGCGCAATGTCTCCAGGTTATCTCCAATCGTGCGGGTTGGATTGCGAATATACTTTTCGACAAAGCGATCGTAGCTGCTGAGTAAGCCTGGCATGAGGAAGTCAAACAGACTCCACAACTCGTCCAGGCAGTTTTCAACCGGTGTACCGGTCAAAATCAAACGGTGGGCCGCTTGGATCATCTTCACTGATTTGGCGTTGCGTGTGCCGCGGTTTTTGATATGTTGCGCCTCGTCTAAGATGACATAGCCAAAGGCTAGCTGCTTATAGTGCTCGATATCTTTTTGTAATAAGCTGTAAGAGGTGATGATCACATCAAACTGACCGCTCTCCTCTAACAATTTCTTTCGCTGCAGAGGCGTGCCATCGACAGGCAAAACGCGCAGATCAGCGTTAAATTTATGGAACTCCTCTTTCCAATTGTAGACGAGAGAAGTGGGGCAGACAATAAGGGAGAGGGCATCGGGGTGGAGATATTTAAATTGGGTAATAGCGATAATGGCTTGAAGAGTCTTTCCAAGACCCATATCATCGGCTAAGATTCCGTTTAAATGCATCGTGCGTAGACGCTCAAGCCAATGGACCCCCTCAATTTGATATTCGCGTAAGATGGCGTTGACCGATTCGGGAATGGGCGAAGGCTTCATCGCTTTTTGGCCGAGCATCTGCTGCTGGATCTCCTTCAGACGCTTGCTCATCGAAAACTTGACCGGCAGATTTTTAAAGTGCTCAGGATCGATGCTAGCCAAGCTCCATAGAGGACGTGCTTCAGCATGAGTTCCTAAGGATTGGATACCGATCTCATCAAAGATTTGGACGAGAGGACGCAGTTTTTCGAGATCGAGCACTAAGATCTTTTGGAGTTGAGCCGGCTCAGCCGCCTCTCCCCGACGGCGGCGGCCTGTCTTTTTGGGCATCAGCTCAATGTAGGAGCGTTTCGAAGAGAGGCACTCCCAAAGTTGGTCGACCGAAACGCCGCTGAGATGCCCGTCGACTGTTAGTTCAACGAGATATTGGTCGATACGTTCGGTTTCACGCAGATGAATGCGGAATTCGGTGTTGTCGTAGATAAATTGCTCGAGCAGATTTTCTGGGCAGTGGAACGTCACGCGATCTTGATAGCGAGGGACCACTTCAGTCATAAACTCGACAATCTTCTTATCATGTTTAGCGATGTAGTGACCCTGAGATGCATCGTAGAAAAAGTCTTGGAAGAGATCTTCTAAGATTTTTTGCTCTTCAGTTAGATTACGGGCTAAGATACCTTCTGGCGTAACAAACGGCAAGATGGTGTCGATATTAAGCTTGGAAGGAGCGGCTGGAACGCGAATCTCTCCATAGAGAAAATGGAGAGTGGCTTCAAGTTCACCATTGAGGAAGAGGATATCGCATTCGGCTTTGACTTCATCGATATAGGGCAGCGTGACAAAGCGCTCGATCGCCTCGCGGTTGGAGACTTTGGCATAGTTCATCAGCTGAGGAAGAGAGTTTTCGATGAAGGTACCAAAGAGTGGTTCAGGAATTGTGATGCGGCGCAGCTGCTCTAAATTTTGTAAGTGCTTCTTTTTAATTTCATCTGGAAAACGGTAATAGGTCTCCTCGTAGATAAAACCGGGCTTTGCGCAGGTAAAGAGGAGAACACTTTCTAGAGGAATCGAGGTTTCGTAGTCGAGCAAGATGGCTGGGTTGATAAGAACTTTGGGGGCTGGGGCTTCTAAATATTCTAGGTTAAACTGAAGCTGGATGCGCTGATTGGCCAGGCGTAGAGGCTCTTCCAGAGACGTTCGATAGAGGCTTGGCATCTCATGGTGACGCTCGTGGCTTGGTTTACCTCGCATGTCGGACTGCTCAGCAGCTGCATCGTAGATGCGAGCTAAAAGCATTCCAAAGGCTTCAGCGTCGACTAAAGCGCTGCGCAAGTTCTTTTCGTTACCTTTATCCTGCTTGTTTTCAGGAAAACGTGCCGAATTAAGTAGAATCTGCAAAAGTAGATTGCTCTGGGCATCGAAGGAGTCAAAGGAGAAGAAATAGCGTTTATTTGCTAAGTAGAGAGCCTCTCCATCTCGGATTGCATGCAAAAATTCTCGGATATTGTGAACATAGAGAGGTTTGGAGCGAAAAGGAAGACGAAGGGCTAGTTGAATTTCAAAATCACTGGTTTCAGATAAGGGGGAGTTGCCGACCTGGTTGAAGATAAGGGCTAATTCGGCGCGGTCGCAGCTAATTTCCTCTTCAGACAAGAAAAAGGGCGATTTTCCAAGCGTTTGGGAGGCATCGATATATTCTTGTAGGAGCTCTTTCTGATACTTGCGGTCTTGTCGGGCGACCTCTTTAGTCTCCGACTCTTTGATTGTCTCTAGGAGTGTTTCACGGGTCTCTTCGTCAATTGTGGCCTCTTGCTCCAAATCGGTCTCTTTGGAATAGGCGACAACCATCTCATCGTAATGCTCTTCTAGGTAAAAGATTAGAGCTGCTAGATGCTGGCAATCATATTTATGGAGACAGTCGCAGTCGGCATCGGTGGTCGTCGAATCACTTAAATTGATCTCCATTTCGCAGGTGTAGGTGTTTTGAAAATTTCCTACAGCGCTGGCGGTGATATGCACATCTTGAGGGGTCAGACTAACAATCTTAGCCGATACGACAATTCCCTCTTCAAAAAGTTCACGCCCCTGTTTTAGTAAAGCCGGGGAATAATCTTGCTTGAGTTTGCGGAAGTTCAACATCTTTTGACAGTAGCTCCGTTCTGTTCTGACGCAAGTTTGTGTAATCTCCTCAGGGCGCTTGCGCATCCTTATAGCGCGTCATCTTAACTACCACCTCACAAGTTGTCACCATATTTTTTAAAGATTTTCTAAACCGGATAAGCTTCTTCAGCTCAACAGTAAAACAAAAGCTTAAATATAAATAAAAATATTAATTATAATAATTATATAACCATAATTTATTTAAATTAGTTAATGAGGTAACAATGACTGAATTTCATAATACTTCATCTCCTCAATATATTTCATCTATTCAATCGTCTTCAGGGGCTAAATTAGAGAGCTTATTAGATACGCATGAGGAATTAAAAATTAAAAAGGGTTCTAACATTGGGAGAAATTTTACAGTTAATCTCGCCTTAGTAAAAAACACCTTTTTAATTGCTAATACTTTAAAAAATGTCATTAAAGAAGTCGATAAAGAAACCGCAAAAGAAATAAAAGCCAAACTGTTTAGCCAAAGCCCTATAAAATTAGTTCAAACTGCAAGAGATGTAGTTAAATTATTAAAACAGAAAGAAATATTGAATAATCTAGAACCCAAGAAGAATCTAGAACCCAAGCAAGAAATCTTCTTGGGACACCATAGAACAGACGAGGGACAACAAAAAATAAGAGAACAAGAAGCAAATAAAACAGCTTGGATTGGGAATTCAAAAGAAATTGCTGTTTATAATAAAAGTCAGATTGATGCCCTTAAAATTGTTTCTGCTAGACAACTTATGAAAAACGTATATAACACTTTTAACGGTGAGGACTACCATAAACAACTGGATCGGGAATTTGGGGACAGTCGCCGCATTCCATTTATTGACGCGAATGGAAAGGATCATGAGATTGCACTTGAGACCGTATCTTTAGAAAAAAGAA
Source organism: uncultured bacterium (assembly GCA_964654295.1). GTDB lineage: Bacteria > Chlamydiota > Chlamydiia > Chlamydiales > JABDDJ01 > CAZZJE01. The sequence continues at coordinate 9,968 of CAZZJE010000048.1, forward strand.
ATGAAGCACGTAACAAAATGTATAGAGGAAAAAATGCTCAGGACGTAAACGTTTTTCCTCCTGGAACAAAATTTACGCCAATGCAACAAAAACAAATTCTCGCGTTGATTCTTGGTGATGAATCATTACCTTTTTTCCCGTTAGGCGAAAAATTTATTCAAGACATGACTGACAAAATGAATAAAGACTTGAGTGAAGGCATGAAGAAAAATTACGTGTTAGGCTCTATGCACCATACCGATTTTAATTCACTATTATCTTCAATTTCTGAAGATGAAAATGGAAATTTAAAACTACACAAACAAGAGCGCTATCCAGTAAAAGATCTGGAAACTGGTAAAACGGTAGGTTATATAGTCATATCTCGCTCATATGATATAAATAACCCTAATAAATTGCCTGAAGCTTCTGTGAAGTTTTATGAAGGATCCGAACACCCTCCCAAACTTTCTACTCCTGGCCTATCTCCTTCTAACTCTCCTGCTAGCCCTCCTAAGAATTCCATAAAAGTCTAGGATTTTTTGTTAAATAAAAAAATCAACACTACCCATTCCTATTAAATAATTAAAATATTTGTAATAATTGTAGATAAGCAATCTATAATTAAAGGTATATTTATGCCTCATATAGGTGACTATCAGCCACAGATACAATTCCATATTAACAATATTCACTCTTTGCAGGAGAATTCTGCAACAAATAGAGAGCAGATTCAGTCTCGAAATCCCTTAAAAAGAATGGCAAAGGTAAGGAAAAATGAGTTGCAGACGAGAGTTGCTATTCGTCAGGAGCTCAAAAAAATTGAGACGATTCTTAATAATTTACCAAAAGATTCGGCAGGTTTAAGTTTAGACAATGTTTCTCCTCTCATATCTACTCTTTCTAAATTAAACAGTTCTAAAGCGAAGAGAATTGTTCAACAGTTGACGAATAAATTTGAATTTCGAGTAACAGATTCGCCTACTAAACTATCCCAAAGTATGGATCAGCAATATAACAAAGCACAAAAAACGAATCCACTTGCCCATGATCCAATCCATCAATACAACAGAGAATTGGAAGATAAAAGGGTCAAAGTTCAGATGCCTAAGTCTGAAGATTCTCGTACTTCTATCATCAAAAAACAAGGGGATTTCGATTATAAAAGTTACAACGCGACTAGGCCCGAGGTAAAAGATGAAGAGTATCAAAAACTTTTAGAAGCCAAAATGTATGCTGCATTACCTGATGATGTTCGGGAATTTCTTGAACATGATAAAGAAAAAATGAAAATGGCTTTTTATCTGATGTTAGCGGAGACCTCTTCGCCTGCAATTGCTGAATTTTCTCGGTCTCATAACCTTGCCTCGATGGGAGCGGGAATGGAAGGAAGATGGTTGATTGTTAATGAAATAAGAAATGAGAATGACTTTCTTATCGATTTTAAAATCGAAAATGGAGAGCTCATTTTGGAAAAAACAACACGCTATGTGCTCAGGGATCAGGGAGATAAAGAGGGTAATGTAGAAAAGGACGTTGGCATTAATTTAAAAGAACGTTACTCCCTTTCTAACCCCGATGAACCTGGTGTTTATAGATGGTATCCCGAAGTGGAAACGCTACCTGCTAGTTTAAGGCCTGGAGCACCGAGAGCTCCTCCGGGGTAATTTACAAGAAGCGCTGCTGCCGCCTTGCAGATTGACACATCTTTTTCTTGACTTTTGAAAGAGTGTATAAAAAGCGC
>CAZZJE010000049.1:0-11571 GCA_964654295.1 uncultured bacterium
CCAGTTAAATCGACGGGTGCTTTTATAAGAACCTGTATAGAAGACACGGGACATATGCAAAAAGACAAAGAGCACCATCATATGTGCGCCCCAGCGATGCATATTACGGAACATCATGGCAAAGGGAGTCGTGTCTTGCCAATCTTTCATGATGTCATAGGCACGATCTTCTGTAGGAATGTAATAAAACATTAAGACAATGCCTGTGAAAACCAAGATGAGGAAGAGGCTTGTTGTGATAGCGCCTAATCCAAGGGTGTAGAAGGGATCTAAGGAGTGTTTATGGCATTTTACAGGATGAATATGCAGAAAAAAGTTCTTAAAGACAATTTCTGAACGATCAACATCATTATTTGGATAGTTATGCCTAAAGATGGAGCGTAGAAATAGAGAGGGTAAATTGGCTAAATACTCTGGCCAGCTCTCTCTACGCTTTCCGCGAAACAGTGACATGATCTATTACCTCTTAAACTTGAGGGGAAAACCAAGCGGCATCCCAATCCAATGTTGTTTTCGATTTGTCGACCATAATTTCTCCTGAAGCTCCGCGAGAGACCTGAAAGAAGACCAGCGGAAGTGGCGCTGGACCGCCTGTATTTCTGCCATAGCGATCATATGTCGAACCATGGCATGGGCAGGCATAGCCTGTTTCAACCATATTAACTGTGCAGCCCAGATGTGTGCAGACAGCCGTTTGAACACGCACTTTTCCAGATTTTGTTTCAATAAACACCTTATATTTTGGATCAAAAATTTTTCCTTCGCGTGCTAACAGCTCCTCTGGCCTACCGATTGAAAAAATGGAGGGGGGCACCTTCATTGCATTTGGGTAGAGGAAACCGAGAAACGAAGCATTTGCTAAAGCTCCGGCACCGAGTAGACAGGCTCCAACGCCCAGGAGAGCTAAAAAAGAGCGTCTCGTCATGCGAGGATCATTTTCATTGGGATCAACATTCAGAGAGTTTCGATATTTCGGCATAATACCCTTTATTCTTTTCTATCCTTGCGATCTAAGTCTTCTGACCCATCTCTAAACACTTGATATTTGACATCTTCCACATCATCAAACTGCCCCTTTCTCCAAAAGTAGAGAAAGGCCAACATTCCCGTTAAGGCTAAAGCAGATGTTGTAAAGAGATACCAAGCCATCGCTTAACCAATCCAGCGGAAGGAGTAGTTCATGGCATCCATCGTCACAGCTTGTGTCGGGCACTTTTCTGCACAGAGGCCACAGCGAATGCATAGATCTTCATCTTTTAACATCGCTGAACCCATGTGGTGCAGCTCTTCATCACTTAACGTAATCGAATCAACGCCATAATAATTATCGACGGCACTTCGCAAATTACCTTCTGCATAATCTAAATTGAGCTTTTCTAACGGAACAAGCTTTAAGCAGTTAGCCGGGCATACGTCCACGCATCCGTTGCATTTAATACATAGGTTTCCATCAAACACCGGACTGACATGGCACTGCAGGCAGCGCAAAGCTTGTGTGCTAGCCTCTTCGTAGGTGTAGTTATATTCCACCATATCGAGATTATGAATGCGCTCTTGGGCAGGCTGCATCTTAGGCAGCGCCCAAGCTGTTCGTAAGTAGGTTTTTTCTCGCATGGGAGAGATCTCCGTAAACTCCCCCACAAACTCCTGATAAGGCTGTGTTCCTCTTAAATCACTATCAATGGCACGAGCAGCCTCTTGGCCTTGACGAATGGCCGTAATGAACAGAGCAGCTCCAAAGGCGGCATCGCCGCCGGCATAAAGACCTGGGATGCTTGTCCTACCTGTCCCTCTTTCTGTCTTAATAACACCGCGATCCATCTGCAGCTCATTGCGCCTATCCCATCCGTTGAAGATACTCATGTCGAGGGCTTGTCCAATCGCTAAGGCAATCGAGTCGCAAGGAATGACAAATTGCTCGTCAGGAACATATTTAGGAGCAAAGCGACCAGAAAAGTCGAAGAGAGAGGAGATCTTCTGTACTTTTAAGCCTATAATCCTACCCTCTTGATCACGCTCTACAGCAATAGGTGCCAAGCGGTTATGGATTTTTATGCCCTCTTCTAAGCCATCTTCAATTTCAAACTCATCGGCCGTCTGCTCATCCCGAGACTCTAAGCAAACCATTGTAACCTGTTTGGCGCCGTTGCGTACGGAAGAGCGTGCCACGTCAAAAGCAACATTTCCTCCACCAACGACCAGCAAGTTCTCTCCAATCTTCCATGTCCTTTCGAGACAGCGTACACGCAGGTACTCAATTCCTCGAATGATGTCTGGAGCATCGGCGCCCGGAATTGGCAGCTCGCGCGATTTCCAGAGGCCAATGCCTAAAAAAACAGCGTCATAGTCGCGCTGCAAATCCGTTAGGGTAAGATCACGTCCTACTTTGACGTTATAGTGCATCTTGGCACCCAGGTATTGGATGGCAAAGCACTCGTTAAAGACAATGTCGTTTTTGAGTCGATAGCTTGGAACGCCATAGGTAAGCATGCCACCCGGTTCAGGCATCATCTCATAGATATCGACTGCATAACCTAAACGTAAGAGATCGTGGGCTGTAGTAAACGAAGCAACACCGGCACCGACACAAGCGACTTTTAATCCATTTGGTTTAGGATTAGTCGACCCTCTCGCGTAGCTCATCTCTAAAGATTTAATATGCGCCTCTTTATCCAGTCCAAACCACTCCGCTAAATAGCGCTTCTGTGCTCGAATCGTCAACGTTTTGTCAACTCGATCTCGACGACAAGTTGACTCACAAGGCGCGCCGCAGATCATGCCGCAAATGGAAGCAAAGGGATTAGGCCCTCTTGCAATACGATACCCCTCCATCAAACGACCAGCATGCAGTGCAAGCATATAACCTCTAGGATCTGTATTGACGGGACAGCCGTCACGACAGTCAATCTGGCGTAGATAGTAGTCTAAGTCAGGCACAACTACATCATAGATCTCTCTGTAAGGTGCCATCACCTCGTCAGACATAGATATCCTAGGTTAAAGATAGAATTTAGGAATCTAACAAACTTAAAGGATTTTTTGAAATGCTCTTTTCGTAGAAGCTTCGAGAGAAGATCTAAACATAGAAAGGGAGAAAAAAAGAATAAAAAACAAAAGACATAAAGCTCTTTTATTCATTGATTAAAAAGGCTTTATGTCTTTCGGTCTCTGATGCTTCTGTTTTCCAAAATCCCAAGCGATCTTATGAAGATCGCTTGGGTGTGAAAACCTTAGCGCTGGAGAGAGAAGTCAAAGCTGACTTGATCTCCGGCAGAGTTAATTAAGCGGGTCGGTGCAAAAGTCATGACTTGACCGCTTTGGCCAGTGGAGACTTCGACGTTACCTAATGTCGAGCCTTCAGCTGTATGCTGGTCAGCCATAAAGACGACGCGATAAGAGCCTTTAGCATCAGCTGGGGCCTTGACAACAAGAGTCTCTGATTGGATGCCCATGCTGCTCACTTGGATAGGAGCTGTGGTCAAGACTTGGTTATCTGGTGTGATCACAACACCGCGGAAAGAGCCGGTAACTCCCGGAGGAGCCATGGTGCTTTCAAAACGGAAGACCGATTCAACTGGTACTTGTCCAGCCATTGTCGTTGTTCCACAGCAGCAGCTGCCGTCGGCACCATCTGTACCATCTTGTCCATTTTGTCCAGGTGTACCGGGAACACCTTGTAGACCAGGTAAGCCGGCAACACCAGCTGTTCCAGCCACGCCTGGTAGACCTGCAACACCAGCTGTTCCAGCCACGCCTGGTAAACCCGCAAGACCAGCTGTTCCAGCTACGCCTGGTAGACCTGCAACACCAGCCGTTCCAGCCACGCCTGGTAGACCTGCAACACCAGCCGTTCCAGCTACGCCTGGTAGACCTGCAAGACCAGCTGTTCCAGCTACGCCTGGTAGACCTGCAACACCAGCTGTTCCAGCTACGCCAGCAACACCAGGCTCACCCGCTTCGCCAGGTTCACCAGGTAAGCCAGGCAGGCCAGGAAAACCAGCTACACCAGGAGTACCAGGTAGGCCTGGAAGACCAGGGAAACCTGCAGGGCCAGGAATACCGGGTGTTCCGGCAGGGCCTGTTAAACCTTGAGGACCAACGGGACCTGTTAAACCTTGCGGACCGATAGGACCAACATCCCCTTTACGGCCATGCTTGCCACCACATAGACAGCCAGCGGCAAGACCGCAAATACCACCAATCACAGCCGCGGCAATTAATAAGCCACTTGTAGACCAGCAGCAGGTATCTGCACAAGGTGCGCATGGTGGAGGAGGAGCATAGGCATAAGGATAAGCATAAGGCTCATATCCATACTCATAAGGATTTGGGTAACCAGCAGCGCCATACTCTGGCTGTCCACAGCAAGAGGCAGGCTGAACATAAAGCTGCGAATTTGCGTAGTTAGGCTGCTGAGCAGCGCGATTTGCTTGCTGTTGCATCGCAAGATATTGCTGCTGCATTGCCAGCTGTTGAGCAGGCGGATGCGCATTTTGGTAAGACATGGTTGGTGCAGCCATCGGCTGCGCCGCATAGTTTGGTTGAAGAGAATAGGCATTCCCATTCACATCATAAAAACAGCCTGCTGCAGCCATTAAGTGAGTAGGACTTACCCATGTAGATAAGGTCATACAAAAGGCTGTTACAAGGCCTGCAAACATCCGGCATTTGCTTAGATCGCGCATGGCAGACTCCACTACAGTGTTGATTCTTGTTCCCCGTCATAGGGTACAAACTAAATTTCTAAATTGCTCGACGACGCAACCGTGATAGGATGAGTCGAAGTTTTTTTGGTCGCTGACGCCGACCTCTTTTAAATACAATTTCGGAATATGAAAAAAAAAGAAATATAAGTAAATTTTTTTCTAATATATTTCAGCAGAAGTTAATCATTTCTTAGAGCTGCAATCGGATGCATCGCGGCAGCTTTTAATGCTGGATAGAGTCCGGAAAACAGGCCAACACCGGCAGCCATTCCTAAGGAAAGCAAGATGGACCAAGCCTTTACGATCGTTTTCCATCCTGCCAAATAGCTAATTAACCCAGAAAATAAGATTCCCAAAGCAACGCCCAATATTGCGCCGCTTAAGGTAAGAAGGAGTGTCTCGGATAAAAATTGTGTTAAAATATGGCGTCTATTTGCCCCTACAGCTCTCCGAATTCCAATTTCACGTGTTCTTTCCGAAACTGTGGCTAGCATGATATTCATGATTCCAATTCCTCCAACAAGCAGTGAAATAGCGGCGATGCTACCTAAAACTAAATTGAAGGTATGTTGTGTTCTAAAAGCTTGTTCCATCAGCTCTTGAGGAATAATTAATCGATAATCTTCTGCGCCCGCATGGGTGCGACTTAAAAGATGACGCACAGCTTTAGCAACTGAGTTCATCTGCTCCGTTTGATCGATTTGCACTAAGATTTCTGACAGAGAAGCCTGCTTAAGAGTTAAGCGCTGCGGTAAACTCTGCTCGCTACCCAAAGGAATCAAAATACTCATATTGAGATTGCGCGTCGACATTGCAGACGTTTTGCCTGCCATCCAGCGCTTTGCATTTAAAATACCGACAATCTGAAATTCTTCTCCTTCAATGCGAATGGTTTGTTGGATATGTCCTCTTTTTCCAAGACGTTTAGCCACTTCGTCGCCTAACACACACACTAACCGGCGCCGCAAGCTATCATGTGGAGCTAAAAAGCGGCCCTCTTTAACACTTAATCCCTTAATTTCAGCAAAGGCGCCATCAATCGCAAGTACTTCAGGAGTTAAATTTTGAGGCAGCCCATTCACTTGAGCCTCTACTACTTTTAAAGCAGCCGTCCGTTTGACATGTGGCAGCGTCGACTGAATCAGACGCATCTCTTCTAGTGTCAATCCCTGCGAGCGCTTCTCCCGCGCTTGCTGTAGCTGCTCATCGGATAGATCGGCTTGCCGAATGATGAGATTGTGCAATCCAAGCTGTTCGATTTGTTCCAGTGTCTCCTGCTTCGCTCCCTCTCCAATGGATAACATGGTAACAACAGCAACAACTCCAAATAAGACACCCAATGTGCTTAGCAGAGTACGCAACCGATGCATCATCAAAGTACGAAAACTTTTACGAATTGAGCGAAATAATCTCATAACTGATCAGCCTCACTATCAGCCATCAAACGTCCATCTCTCATACGCAAAGTTCGTTTACAATGGTCGGCAACTTTTGGATCGTGCGTCACTAAAATAATGGTGACACCTAAAACATTGAGATCTTGAAAAAGCTTAAGAATCGTTTCACCCGTTTCACTGTCTAAATTACCTGTTGGTTCGTCAGCTAATACAAGCAAGGGATTAATAGCCAAAGCACGAGCAATCGCTACACGCTGCATCTCTCCTCCCGAAAGCTGGCTCGGGCGGTGGTGGACACGATGCTTAAGCCCCACACGCTCAATTGCTGATAGAATTGAGTCGCGATCTTTAGCTAACCGTCTATCGCGGTATAGAAATGGGACCTCTACATTTTCATAGACATTAAGCTGAGGAATCAAATTAAAGGATTGAAAGACAAATCCAATGCTTGTTGCCCTTAAATGGGAGAGAGTTCGATCATCATAGGTCGAAATATCTTTGCCATTAAAATAATAGCGTCCACTTGTTGGCCGATCTAGGCAGCCAAGCAGATGCATAAGTGTAGATTTTCCCGAGCCCGAAGGGCCCATGATAGCCACCATCTCTCCTGAAGAGATGGTCAAATCGACCTCTTTTAACGCATGAACTGTGCCATGTCCCATCAAATAACTTTTATGGGTTTTGACAAGCTGGATGAGATGTTCCCCGGGGAACTTGCCATTAGAGTGAAATTCAGCCATACCCTTTCCTTTAAAAGATCTGCCCGGGATCGGGAAGGGCTAAAGCCACTTGTTCATGCTCTTTAAGACCGCTCTTAATTTCAACCCACTGCTCATTCATTGCACCGACTTCGATGGGACGCAAACGGAAACTATTGCCTTCTAACACATAGCAGCATGGTCGTTTATCAACTTCAAAAAGGGCAGGCAAGGGCACAGCTATTTTTTTATGAACCGACTGCGAATGCATGGTGACACGGGCTGTCATGCCAGGACGCAAACGCTCATCAGGCTTCGTCAAAGCAATTTTTACTTCAAAATACTTTTCTGCACCCGAACGCCCCAGGTCGGCCAAAGCCAAAACTCCGATGGAGAGCACATGGCCTTCAAAAAAGGTGTTAGGGTAGGCATCGACTTCAAGCAAGGCACTCTTTCCAATCTGAACTTTGAACAGATCAACTTCTCTAACCTTCGTTTTAACAATCATCTGTGACAGATCGGGAAGATCTAAGATCGGCTGGTTTTTAACTAAGATATCACCAACGCGAGGTTTTCGCTTTTGACCCGTGCGATACTCCTCTCTCAAGACAACCATCCCTTGAGCTGGCGCACGGATTTCACTCATGGCAAGCTCCTCTTCAGCCTGCTTTAGCTGATGCTGAAGCTCTTGAATATGGCTCATAGCCTGTTTTAAGCTAGCCTTTGACTTACCTATTTTAAATAAACTAGCCTTTTTGGCTTCATCTTCCCGAATGCAGCAGCGACGCAAGTGGGTTTCTGCTTTTTTAACCTGCATCGGATGCACATGGTAGATAAAGCTCTCATACTGCATCTTAGCATTTTCATAAGTCTCCTGCTCCTCCTTTAACTTTTTCTCCGCCTGTCTGCGCTCGGCTGGATTCAAAAAGCCGCGCTGCTCCATCTCTTCCAATTCGCCAGCATAGCTAAGCAGCTCTTCATATTTAACCCACGCCTTTTGCATTGCTGACTGCAGCCTAAAAATTTCTAAGGGACCATCTCCCTGAACAATTTTATCTAACTCTAATTGAGCTGTCTTCGATTCGAATTGAGCTGTCTTCAACTCAAATTTAGCCTGATTTTTTTCCCATTTGAGGGTCTCTTTTAAAGCAGCTAAATTAACGAGCTGCTCATTAATTTTGCTCTTCAACTCCTCTATCTTCTCTTCAAACGGCGTAGGATCCATCTTCACCAATAAGTCGTTTGGCTGAACATACACACCATCAGGAACGAGCATGATAATCTTGCCAAGGTCACCACGTATAGATGAGGCTATGACTGTCGAATGAGCTGCTTCAAGCTCTCCTACGCTATGCACGTTGACAGAAAAACTCTGTTTTTGCACTTCAGCTAAAGGAAACTCAGCCTCAGAATCTTCCGATCGCCAACTCAATTCTGGCCAAATCAATGGGTCGTAAGGTGTGGCCCAAAAGAACGCAATTAACAAGAGAGTTACTAAATATGACGGTGAAGCACTCCACATAATATTCTTCAATAACAGGTGTTAAAGGTCGGTTTATCTGCTAACATCCCCATGGCAGCTAAAAACTGATATTCACCTAAGATATGGTCAATGACAGCACCAATTAAAGCACTGCGAGCCATCCTTAAATTTCGTTCAGCCTGGATAACATCAAAGTTATTAGCAAGTCCTCTATTAAATTTAATTTGCGAAAGATAGAGCTCGCCTTCAGCAGTTTTAATCTGCTCTTCCTGAAGCTTAATGCGTTTAGCTGCGCGTTGTAAGGCTCGATAGGTATGCTTCGTCTCTAAAATAATTGTCGTATAGGTTTGATCCAGATTCCGCTCAGCTTCCCCCTCAGACAATTGAGTTTGTCCTAATAGGGTTTCTTGCGCAGCTAGGTTATATTCATTTGACGTCGTAAACCCAATCCCCCATGTATTTTCTCTTTTTCGTCGGCAAGAGCGAATAAAATAGGGATCTGAGCCGCAGTTGTTGTAGTCAAGAACCAGGTTCAGTTCTGGAAGCAAATTTTGACGAGCAAGCCGAGTTAGGCGCTGATTATCTTTGAGCTGATCGATGGCTTGATCAATTTCAATGCGGTTTTCTAAAGCTGTGTTGATCGCATCTTCGATCGAAACACAGCTCTCCTTGTACTCAAGTGGACTGACAACAGCAATGTCGAGATCCATGGGTAGAGCTAGGATATCTTTTAATGTATCAAGAGAATTCTCTAAGTGCTCTTCGGAACTCTGTAAGCCATCTTCGGCATGACGTAATTCAATTTCTGCACGGTAGACATCTAAAGAATCAGCCAACCCTATGCGCTCTTTTAGCTTAGCTGCATCTCGAAAACCTTTTAAACGCTCATAGGACTCAAGGTTTAGTCGATGCATCTCCTGCTGCCGAATGACCTCATAGACTGCTCCCAAAGTTCTTAAAATGAGTTTAATACGCGCCTGATACAAATTTCGATAGCTGGATCGGCTAGCAAACTGAGCACCTAACACCCCTGCCATCGTATATTCTCTGCCAAAACCACGCAAAAGAGGCTGAGCGATGGTCATTTTTATATTGGAAAAATATTTATGCGCAGCACGCTCCACATAGGGTCTAAAATTAAACCGGGTTCCTAAAGGAAAACGTTTAAAAAAATCGATCCCCGCCCCATAGCTCACCCCTGTGCCTGCACGCCCTCCACCAATGTATCCTATCTGTCCATTTGGACGAATTTTCCAGGCAAACTCACCTTCCAATAACTCCAAATTCAAGTCGCTTTTAGCCACGATGTCATAGCTTGAAGCCAGCTGACGGTTGGCATCGAGAGCTCGGTTGATCGCCGAGATAAAATCAAATACGACTGGAGGAGGCTTATAAAAGCAAAAATTAGGATCTAATAAGGGTGCTGGAGAGGGCGTCAGCTCGTAAGAGCAGGTCTGCTCAGTGGCTTGCTGCTCCGAAACAAGGGGAATCAAAGGCATTTGAGGAGTTTGATTAAAGTCAAAGAGCTGAAAAGGATTTAATCCACTAGGGTTGCAGAGATCAGCTCCCCCTTGAAAGGGCGATAGAAGAGCGATAGAGATCGCTGTCCTATAAACATTAAGTAGTCTTACGATTTTAAAATTCATTTCATGTAATTAAAAGATGCTGTCCAAAAAAATTGAATTTGAGAAATTGCTTATAGGAGATTCCCTCTTTTTGCCAAACTCTCTTTTACAAAAAAGAGCGCTCCTGATGATAAAATTTAATGAGGCATGGAGGAAAGAGTGGCCACTTTTGTCGATCTTTTGCATGAATGGATGATGTTATCTCAAATTCCAAGAACAGGTTTTTTCTTTTTAGGCGATGTCCAGCAATCAGTTGCTGAACATAGTTATGGAACGAGCGTCATCGCCTATATTTTGGCAGAACTGTCAAACGAACCGATCAACCGCGAGAAAGTTTTATTGATGGCGCTTTTTCACGATATTGCTGAAATTCGTACAGGAGACTTAACACCGATTAATAAGCGCTATGTCTCTCTCAACGAAGCTCAAATCTCCCAAGATCTTCAAGCTCTGCCAATCGGACCTAAACTTATGCCCCTACTCCAAGAGTATGAGGCAAATGAAACGATAGAAGCTAAGCTTGTGCATGATGCTGACCAACTAGAGCTGCTCTTTATTTTAAAACGGGCTGCCGACAATGGTCACGCCAACGCCATGCGCTGGTATGATCACGTTGCCCAACGACTCACAACAGAAGTTGCCATTCGTCTTAACACAGAGCTGCGTGAAACCCCTTTCGACCGCTGGTGGCGAAATTTATAAATCTTCCTTCACTTCAACCATCACACGTGCACATGCACACCAACAACTAAACAATCCGTAAAAAATTAGATTAACTTTCTATTTAAAATTTTTCTATTGACTTTAGAAACTATTTTTACATGATGATGATGCTAATGGAACTCTGTTTAATCAAAGTTTGAGGTGGTACTCATGAGACAATGGATAATTTTAAGCCTCTTTATGATGGGTTTTGCTACATTACAGGCAGAGGCCAACAAAACTGAAGAGGAGCCCGCCTGCACAATACAGATCATCGATCCAGTAGATGGTCGAACTCCCGATTTAACCTCTATTGCCAAGCCATGCGGCTGTGGGCCAACAATTCCCACTACGGGAACGTTTCTGTATACTTATAATAATATAGAGACAAGCACTAAATATCCGACAGGAACTGACATCCCCTTTAATGGTCCAACATTAATTGGAGGAACAGCGATTTCTCATCCAACTGACGAGACCTTTGTGATTAATAGGGCAGGAAGCTATTTAGTCACCTTTGTAGGATCGACATTCGCCAGTGAAGCATCATCCGTTAATGATTTAATAACTGATGAGTTTACAGCGCAGGTACAATTCTTCCTCAATGGATCTCCCGTTAGTGCAGCCATTGAAGGGACAATTTTAGGAACGATGATCGTAAATAATGCCATTATTTCTGTTCCAACAGCTCCATCCATTTTAACCGCTCGAGTTGTCAACGCCACTCTATGGTTAAATGAAGATAACTCAGCAACACTGACTATTGTGCGTATTTCGCCTGCAGCTCCTTAAATCGCTTAGAAAGCGATTTCAAAGCCTGGCTTGAGCTCTGGAAGCGGTTGTATCCAGCGGCGATCGACACGAAAGACTCGGCCAGGTCCTCCCTCTCGAATTGAGTCTACAAGCTCTTCTAACACTCGAGCCGGGCCAATGGCAATGAGCTCTACCGATCCATCAGGT
>CAZZJE010000050.1:0-11563 GCA_964654295.1 uncultured bacterium
CACCTAACTTCTCACGCACAAGCTCTTCGTTTGTGTATGCACATTGCCTTTCTCTCACTGTCAAACAACCATCGCAGCGCTCTTTGACGCCGCTATTCTTTCAGCTCGTTTCGCTGAAGTGCACATAAATCTACATAATGTGGGGATTTTGAGACAAGCTTCTTTCTTACTTTTTTGCAAAAAATTGCAAAAAGCTACCTAAAAGCCTCTAAGGAAGGGATAACTCTTTATGGGTGAATGTAGCACTCAATGGAAATTTTGACACTACTTTTTCACTGCTTTGGTTTCTTTTATGGAGATGGGCTACAAATACAGCTCTGTTTACTCATTTGCTGTAGTTGAGCATCAAACTCACCAACTTCCCTTGCTCTTTCGACCCGAGTTCTTTGAACAGTCTATCGCTCTTGCTGGCTTGTTCTTTTAGAAGGTCTCTTTGCAAACCCTACATTAACTTTGTTTCTATCTCTTATTTCACATTCAAATCTAAATTTAACTCAAACTTAAAAAGATGTCAATAATTTTTTAAAACTTTTTTTTAATCAAATTAAAAACTATTAATTAGATTTCTAGATTCTTTTGATTTATGAAGAGATGTAGAGAAAACAAAGAAGTTGTCTAGCAACTTCAATCTATTATTAATATTAACCACTATCTTATTTTATTGTCAACATTTTGAATTATTTTTTTTAATTAATTAATTAATTAATTTTACTATTAATCGGTTTTATAATTATTTATAAGGTCGTTTTATTAACTGAAAAAATTTGGAGCATTTAAAAGAGAGGGCTTGCTAGGCTACGTCGTTTAATGACAGGTCAAAGAGGATTTAGGCCTTCTAGCTTTCTTAGATTCTGCATATAGCGGATATCTTCCTCTTTATCCTCGATCGGTTTTTCTAACCGGGTCGAGGGTTCAATCCTTTCTGGATAGGCAGGATCTTTTAAGGCATAGCGGTAAGGATCGCTGATGAGGTTGGCAAATAGGATGAGATGAGGATAGTTTTTTTCTTTTCCAATTTCATACAGATGTTCGCCTCCAAACAGGTGAAAATAGAGTTCACGTAGCGTTAAAGAAGAAGAAGAATCTAAGGCCTTTTTCGCTAGCTGTTGCATCCCTTGGATGCGCTCTAGCTGCGCTTGTTTAGCTTCATCACTTAAAGCATAATAGTTCGTAATTTCTCGATGATAGCTTTTCAATTGCTGGAGTAGTGCAGGATGGCAAAGAAGCGACAATAGAGCAGGTTTCATTGCTTCTCCGCATTGTGGCAGACCTAAAATCCAGATGTGGAGAAGAATGATGGAGCGATGGTGTTCGGATAAGCGTTTTTTTAGCTCGTCTATTTCTGCTTGCCTTGCAGGTGAAGCCTCTTTTTCAAGCTCTGAAATCTGCTGCTGTAACTCTATTCCACGCGTAGTCTGCATGTTGGGTAAAACGCGGTTAAAAGGGATAAAGGCCTCTTTTTCGTCGTTGAGATAGCCTCTCACAATTTTTTCTGGACAATTCGTATCGGGATGCGTTTGCAGTAGATAGTTGGCCCCATGTCCTGCAGCAAAGCCCAAAAAGATGCTTTCAATGGCAAGCTGATGAACCTGCCAAGCCGGCATGCTTTTAAGAAGCTCGGCACCCTGTTCATAATCCCAGCAGAAACTATTGGCTGCTTTGCTGTTTGGGATATAGCGTTGGATGACACCACGCTCTTTAACGCCATTTTTTTCTACTTCTACGGCCACGAGATCGGGGATGGAATCGAATCCAAAGAGACGATCTTGTTCATAAGAGATCAAATCATGCTGCCAAACGGGTGCAATTAGTTGGCCGATTTCTGGAACGTGGGCTTCGAACGAGCAATCAAACTCAATTTTGGGAAGTTTCAAGATGGCAAAAGGCTGCTGGGTGACATGATGGACGAGAAGATAGGAGGGATTGTTGCTATCCTCTCCCGTTCTTTTAACCACTTCATATTCATGTACTCGTAGGATCTGTTCGCATAAGTTTTCAATCGGGTCTTTTAAATCTTGAGAGGCCCCTTCAAGCTGTAAAAGGGTCAATTTGAAGATCCAGCTGAGATAATGCTCTCTTTCTTTGCTTGTATAATTTCCTTTGTCTAGTTCAGAAACCACGTGCAGATAATGTGGATTGAGGTTTACCGAGGAGTCTTTGTTTTCATTCCCAAATAAGGCAGAAATGGGATGATAAGGAGGAAAAAGCGTTAGCTTGAGTGTCTCAAGCGTCTCATCCTCTCTTACTGCTAGTACAATAGGATCTTTGTTCCATTTCGAGAGATGATTTGTTGTTAATAAGGAGTTATTTCTCATATTTTGACTCCAAAATAAAGCGGTGACATTTCCTAGTGATGGTCGCTTTCGCTAAAAAGTTTCCGCAATCAAAAAAAATAACGATAAAAAAGGCAAAAAGATTTAAAGATAAGCGGATTAAGATAAGCTCGAGCTATTTCAATCAGTTTATCGTTAAATCATTCTATCCTTCTTATCGTTGTTTCTTGCTTCGTTGACAACATAGAGTTTTAGCTGTTCGCTTTTATCATTAAATTTACTAACCAAACGGATTACCTTTAAAGAACCTTGACTATAATCATTCAGTTTTGTAATGTTACACCGTTACAACATTTTAAAGAGACACCTTTATGCAGCAGAAGAGTGAAGAAGAGGGTTGGTGGCGCTGGCTAGCGCTATGTCAATCGATGAAAACAAAAGAGGAGTTAGAGCAGTTATTTAGCTGCTTTTTAACTCCAGAAGAGCGTTCGGCCCTCTCCTTCCGAGTGCTGCTAGTCGCAGCTCTTCTAGAAGGCAAGGAGCCGCAGCGTGCCATCGCTGAGCGTTTAGGCGTGAGTATTTCCAAGATTACTCGCGGGTCGAACGCATTAAGAATATTAACTCCGCACTTTCGGGAGAAGCTTCGTCAGCATCTTATAGACTGACAATCGGCTCTCCTTGAGTGCAAACTAGGGAGAGCATGATGCAACTCTATCAAAGAACCTTGCCCTATTCTGCAATCACTCCTCAGCAAGCTTATCGGCAGCTGAAGGGAGAGCAGACGGCATTAATTGAGCTGCGGCAAGGCGGCTCTAAATGCCATCCAATTACCTATTCCTATGTAGGTAGAAAACCGATCAAGCAGCTGCGTTGCAAAGCATCTGATTCTGCTGCTTTAGAAAAAATCAAGCAATTTAGTGTCGAGCCAACTTTTCAGCCCGCTCTTCACTCTCCGTTTGGAGGTCCGATTATTTTGATGGCTTACGATGCCATCCGTTTCATCGAAGCCATTCCCGATCAACACCTTTATTTGGAAGCAGATGATGTCGTCATGTTACAGCATTCTGAAATGCTCTTATTCGATCATGCTAAGCAGGAGTTGCAAGCACTCTCGTTTTCTAGTGAAAAGGCATTAAATCAACTGATAAGCGATCTATTTGAGCCTATTCAAGAGAGCGAAAGATTTTTTATTCCCTCGACAACACCTATTCCTGAGTTAGATGATAAGAGCTTTTGTCAACGTGTCTTAAAAGCAAAAGAGCACATTCTCAAAGGTGACCTATTTCAAATTGTACTTTCGAGAGCATTCCTTGGAACAACTCCTCTTTCAGCGGAAGCACTTTATGCCCGCCTCTCTCTGAATCATCCAGCCCCTTATCAATATCTGATTGAGGTCGACGAACTCTCCCTTATTGGAGGATCACCTGAAAGACAGGTTATTTTAGAAGGCAGACGTGCGGAGAGCTCACCAATTGCAGGAACGCGGTCTTTAAAAAATTTAGATGCGTTGCAGCAACTGAGTCAAGAACTCCTACAAGATGTCAAAGAGAATGCAGAACATCTGATGTTAGTTGATCTAGCAAGGAATGATTTAGGTAAAGTATGTCAGCCTGGAACAGTAAAAGTAAAAGCCTTGCGGCAGATTCAACAGTTACCCACTCTCCTCCATTTAGTGAGTCGAGTAGAAGGAAAACTCTGCTCTGGTCAGGACGCGATCGATTTGCTCTTTGCCACCTTCCCAGCCGGAACGCTCACTGGAGCCCCTAAAATCCGAGCCATGCAGCTGATTGACCATTTGGAAGTTTCGCGTAGAGGATTTTATGGCGGCGTCTTGGGCTTCTTTGATCTAAAAGGCAACTTTGATAGCACAATTATTATACGTACACTCTTTCTGGAAAGGGGTCAAGTTACTTTGCGTGCTGGTGCAGGCATCGTTTATGACTCAGATCCGCAAAGTGAAGCAGATGAAACTTACCATAAGGTTGCAGGCTTACTAGCTATCTTAGCTGATGTTAAAGCGGAGGAGGTCGCATGATTCTCCTAATCGATAACTACGATAGCTTCACCTATAACCTCTATCAGCTGCTAGCTGGACAGGGCATGCAGGTCGAGGTTGTACGGAACGATGCAATAAGTATAGAAGAGATTGGCAGGATAACTCCTCAAGCCATTGTTTTATCTCCTGGACCAGGAAGACCGTCTGATGCCGGCATTTGTATTGATCTCATCCAAGCTTACAGCTCTTCAATCCCCATTTTGGGAATCTGTTTAGGCCATCAAGCCATTGGAGAAGCTTTTGGTGCAAAAGTTGCCTCTGCTGGAGAGATCATGCATGGCAAACAGACCTGCTTGAGGCATCAACAGAGAGGTTTATTTGCAGGACTCCCCTCGCCTCTCACAGTTGGACGCTATCATTCACTAGCAATCTCTAAGACAACTATTCCCTCCTGTTTAGAAGTTCATGCGGAAACAGACGAAGGCATCGTCATGGCGGTTAAACATGTGCGGCACCCCTGTTATGGATTGCAGTTTCATCCAGAGTCCATTTTGACACCTTATGGACGACAGCTCATGGAGACATTTTTAGACAAAGAGGTGGCTCGATGCTCAAGTCAACGTTAGAACAATTATTAGTAGGCCGTGATTTGAGTTGTGAAGAGATCTCACAAGTAATTTTGGGTATTTTAGACTCAAAAATTCCTCAAGAGCAGGCAGCCGCCTTTTTGACACTATTAAAAGCAAAGGGAGAGAGTCCCGAAGAGTTACTGGGACTGATCGAAGTGTTACAGAGAAAGATGCATCGAATAGAAGCAAATAGACGTCTATTAGATATTGTAGGAACAGGCGGAGATGGGGCTCATACCGTGAATATTTCAACAGGAGCAGCCATGGTGGCAGCCACTTTAGGTGTTCCTGTGGCTAAACATGGCAACCGCTCTGTCTCCAGTTTGTGTGGGTCGATTGATGTCGTCGAAGCTTTAAAGCTACCTGTCGCCTTGTCAGAAGAGGAGGCGATCTTACATTTAACTGAACGTCATATCGCTTTCTTATATGCTCCAGCATTTCATCCTGCCCTAGCCGCTCTCTCCTCCCTACGTAAAAACTTAGGGTTGAGAACTATTCTCAACTTGGCCGGCCCCCTTCTTAATCCAGCAGAGGCTGCCGTTCAGATGATTGGAGTCTGCAAAGCAGAACTTATCTCTCATTTTGCCTTTGTAGCTTCCAAACAGAAAAGAGAGAGAGTTCTTATTTTTCATAGCGCTGGACTGGATGAATTGACGCCTTTAGCTCCAGCCCAAGGAATTTTAATAGAAAATGGAAAGCAGCAGCCCTTTTTCTTAGATCCACAGCACTATGGCATCAAGCGATGTGCCTTGCATGAACTTCAGGGTGGGGATGCTAACTGTAATGCGACTAAACTACTCGCCTGTTTTTCTGGAGAAAAGAGTGCTCTCAGCCAAACGTTGGCACTCAATGCAGGAGTTGCCCTCTATCTCTATGGCTCAGTGACCTCTATTTCAGAAGGAATAGACCAGGCACAAAAGGCCTTATTGAGCGGAGCTGTTTTATCCCTTTTACAATTTAAAGAGGCTTCATGAACAGTTATTTAACCAATTTACTGGAGTGTAAACGCAAAGAAGTGGACAAGCTTCCAGAATATAGAGGTTTGGAAGAAGCCTTAAGATCGGGTTCATTCCATCTCATTGCTGAAATCAAGCGTCGGTCACCGGCTTTAGGTAGGCTATCGCAGATCGAAGATCCTGTTTGCCTGGCAGAGCGTTATCTTAAGGGAGGCGCTACAGCTTTATCGATCTTAACTGATCAAGAGGGCTTTGGAGGAAGCATCGAAGACTTAAGAAGCGTCGCTAAGGCTTTTCCTGCAGTCCCAATCTTGCGAAAAGATTTTATCATCGATTCTAAACAGATTATAGAGAGTGCCAGGGCGGGTGCCACTGCTATTTTGCTGATTGTAGCAGTATTAAAAAGGCATACGAAAGAGCTGCTAGAAACTGCTGCTAGTTATGGATTAGAGGCTTTAGTTGAGGTTCACAATTTAGAAGAGCTTCATATTGCTATTCAAGCAGGCGCTTCGATGATCGGGGTTAATAATCGCAATCTCGACACCTTTGCCATCGATTTAGCCGTTGCAGAGCATCTGGCAAAACAGATACCCAAACAGATCTGCGCTATTGCAGAATCGGGAGTTTTAACTGTTCAAGATGCAGCGCGGATGCAGCGTGCTGGATATCAAGGAGTATTGGTTGGACAGGCTCTTGTCAAAGCGGACGATCCAGCGGAGATGATTCGGAAATTTTTGGGGTTCTCTCATGTCGACTCTGATTAAAATCTGCGGTTTTCGAGATCCTAAAATAGCGGCGGAAGCAGCGCGTTTAGGTGCTCATTATATTGGAATTGTTCGGCATCCTAAATCGCGGCGCTATGTCACTCTTGAGCAAGCAACTGAAATTGTAGAAGCCACCTATTCATGTGGTGCGATCCCAGTTCTGGTCTATTTGGATTCTACAGCCCAACAGATGACCTCTGAAGCGGATCAATTAAACATCCGGCATGTTCAGAGTTATCGATTTAACCAAAAGCTGCCAAGCCACCTAACGGGATTCTATGCGAATCAGATGGCTGCTGGATTTCGCTTAGGTCAAGATTGCTTTCTCTCAGATAACTTATCTCCAGGCGAAGGCCAGCAACTTGATTGGAAAGGTTTAGTTCGTCCTGTTGCAAGCAACTGGTTTATTGCCGGTGGCATCTCACCAGAAAACATCCGAGAGCTGCTAACGAGTTGCCATCCTGATGGAATTGATCTTTCAAGCGGTGTGGAGACAGAAGGCAAAAAAGATATTCAAAAAATAGAGCATTTAATCCGAGAGATTTCTCATTATGACACCCTTTTACGGCCACTTCGGCGGAACATATATCCCTGAGCTACTCGTCGCTCCTCTTCAGGAGCTGAGTGAGGCTTGGAAGTGCTATCTCATCAATGAAGAGGCGCAGCACGAGCTGCAGCATCTCTTATCGACCTTTGCCGGTCGGCCGACCCCCTTAACAGAAGCGGTGCGTTTGCAAACCCACCTTAGAGCTCCCCGCCTATTTCTTAAGCGAGAGGATCTGCTGCACACGGGAGCACACAAACTCAATAATGCCTTAGGGCAATGTTTACTAGCTAAACGCATGGGTAAAAGTCGTATTATTGCAGAGACGGGTGCAGGGCAGCATGGCGTCGCCACAGCGACGGCATCTGCTCGCTTGGGATTGGAATGCGCGATCTTCATGGGCGAATTCGATATCCAGAGACAAGCACCCAATGTTGCCCGCATGCAGCTGCTCGGCGCTAAAGTCATTTCTGTTGCCAATGGAAGCGCCACGTTGAAAGAGGCTGTCAATGCAGCTCTGCGTGAATGGTCCTCTAGCTATGAAACGACTCACTATTGCCTAGGATCGGCTCTAGGACCGCATCCCTTTCCATCCATAGTCGCTTCACTCCAAGCTGTGATTGGATTAGAAACGAAAAAGCAGGTTTATGAGCGATGCCACAGAAGTCCAGATGTTTTAATTGCTTGCGTCGGAGGTGGCTCTAATGCCATCGGACTATTTGGCCCCTTTTTAGAGGAGAGAGACATTGACTTGATTGGAGTGGAAGCCGGAGGCAAAGGCCATCGAGCAGGAGAGCATGCCGCTCGCTTTGCTGGAGGATCTCCAGGAGTCCTGCATGGATGCTACACCTATATCCTGCAGGATGATGAGGGGCAGATATTGCCAACACACTCCATTTCTGCCGGACTTGATTATCCCGCAATTGCTCCTCAGCATGCGCAGCTGTATGCAAGCAGACGGGCGCAATTTGTGACTGTTTCAGATGAGGAAGCCTTAGAAGCGCTGCATCTGTTGGCTAAGATGGAAGGGATATTGCCTGCATTGGAATCGAGCCATGCCGTTGCCTATGCCATCAAGATGGCGAAAGAGCTCCCCAAGGATGCGGTTGTTGTGATCAATATTTCGGGCCGCGGAGATAAAGATTTGCCGCAGTTGATGAAAGTTAGCCATTAAAGAGCCTAAGTAACATTTGGAGTGTGGTGACTTGTCACCGCTTTTTGCTCGCCTCGACTTATCGAGGCGTTAAAGGCAAAGGTAATTTAACCTTATATAGCCTCAAACACTTTTACCAAAAGAAATACAAAATGAATCCCCTATTTCAATCAGACTTAAAGCCATTTTTAGCCTACATGACAGCAGGCGATGGCGATTTAGACTATCAACTAGAATGCACCCAAGCTTTAGTGCAAGGAGGCGTTGATATTTTAGAAGTTGGAATCCCTTTTTCAGATCCTGTGGCCGATGGCCCAGTGATTCAATTGGCAATGGAGCGTGCATTGACACGTGGAACAAAGCCTCACGATGTCCTGCATCTTATTCGTCAGATTCGCAAGCAACAATCGACGCCTATCGTTTTGTTCTCTTATTACAATCCGATCCTCAAGATGGGCGCTCATTTTTTAGAAGAGGCAAAAGAACTAGGCGTCGATGCTCTTTTAATCGTCGATGCGCCCTTTGATGCCGTGCCTCTTAGCAAGTTTCCTCTACCCTGTATTGGCTTAATTTCTCCAACAACAGCCAACAGCCGTGTTCAAGCAATTTCTCAAGTCTGCTCTCCCTTCCTATACTATGTTGCCCATAAAGGCACGACAGGAACGAGAGCCTATTTGCCAAGTGACTTTAAATTTCACGTGGAACGGATTAAACAAGCGAGCCAGCTTCCTGTCGTCGCAGGCTTTGGTATCTCCTCTAGAGAGACTGCAGCAGAAGCGTTGGAGATTGCAGATGGATTTGTCGTCGGTTCTTATTTTGTTGAGGCGATGGGGAGAAGAATTTTTCCTGAAAGGCTCACCGAATTGGCGAAAGAGATAGATCCCCGAGGAAACAGAAAAGGATAAGAGATTTATTTTAATTCTTTTTTTTTACATGCTGAGTTTAAACATCACCCAATTAAACACATGTCTGAGAGCCGACAAAATCCTTTAGAAGATGCTTTAAATGAGCTGTTGCAAAAAGCTAACCGCCAGCCGGTCTCTTTTGAAACGGTTTTAAAAACATTGGAGGGCAGAGGGCAGGCAGCCTTATTAATCATTTTTAGTCTGCCATTTTGTCTGCCCGTGCAAATTCCTGGATTTTCAACCCCTTTTGGATTAATGATTGTGTTAATTGGGCTACGCATCGCTTTTGGAAATATGATTTTGTTACCGCGGTTTATTTTAAATAAACAAATTTCCTATCGCGTTTTGGAAAAAGCAGCCAATATCACGCGTAAGTTTATCCATAAGCTGCGTTATTTTGTCGCTCCCCGGCTAGAGTGGCTGGTTCGGACACCTCTACTTTATCGTATTCATGGAATAACCATCTCTATCTTAGGCCTTTTCTTAGCCTTGCCTCTACCTATTCCTTTTAGCAACTTAGTTGCAGCTGTTCCGCTGCTTGCTTTTGGATTAGCTATTTTAGAAGATGACGGCTATTTTTTGATTGCCGCTTATTTTCTGCTTTACATTTGCGTCGCTTTTTTTACCCTTCTCTTTATTCTAGGCAAACATCTCCTCTTTATATTGTAGGGATAGCCGATTGAAAAACAAATTAGATCTTCAAAAATTTTTTTAATCCAGCTAACTGAAAGAACTCCAGATGCCGATCTCATTTATCTGGCCAAAGTTACCTCTACTCGGAACTCTTTAGAAACCAAAATATCAAGTCGACTCTCTAAAATTTTAATTTTATAAAATATTGTTTTACCAGAAAAGCATAGATTCAACTTTACTGGTTTTTTGGAGGTTTCGAAGTTTTAATTTGCATATCGAGTGGGGAGGATAATTCTTTAATCTGGTAGAGTGCAATCCAAAAAGATGAAGTAAAGGAGAGGAGCATGGGTGGGGTAATTGCTGGAGTCATCGCTGCGATCTTGCTAATTGGAGCAGTAGAGAGTGGTATGGGAGATCCCAAAGCATTAGAAGAGCTAGCATTTCCAATCTTTTGGTTTGCTTCAGCCTTTGCTGTTTTAGCGGTCATATTAACAGGCCTATCTTGGGGACCTATGGAGAGGACGGAAGAGCGTTTAGTCCCTCGGCTTAGCGACATCTATCGACAAGATTCCCGCTTGAAACAGACACGCCTATATCTTCTTCTTTTTCCTTTAATCACTCTATTATTCACAATTGAGTTGATCGCAGTGCGTCGAATAAGTCCTGATTACATCTTAGGAACATGGTTAATTCTCGCTGGTATTGCCATTGATGCACTACGCCACTTAAGTCAGCGTATTACCCACTATTTTAGTCCCTTTAGTGGATTAGAACTGATGTCTGCAAGAGCTCAATATACAATCAAAGAAGATCGCCAGGGAGAGCTTTATGACGCGATTAATTCTCTCACTGAAACAGCTTTAAAAGCAGAACAACAAGGGATTCCTTCTCTCTGTAATGCGGCACTAGATGAGTGTCACAATACCATTAAACACTATTTCAGAGCGGCAAAGAGTATTGTACATCGCGATGTCACGCCTACAGATTCCACAATAGGCAACGGTGATGAAGCGGGTTTTACTCTCTTTTTTATGTTACAGCGTCTGTCAGCTGTTGAAAAAGAGGCTTTAAATAGACATTCAGAACTCGTCACGGGTCATCTGATCGGCGTCTTAGGCAAGATGATCGTCGAAGCGGCTAAGTATGATTTAACTCTAGTTGACTATCCCTTGCATGAGTTTGGAAAGTTTGCTTTAGAAGCACAGAAGCGACGCATTGGCGATGCTGGTATTAGGGCCACATTAACACTTGTCGAAGTTGCTAAGACAATTCTGAATGAAGTGAAGATTGAATATCAGGAGATCAAAAGCTGCTTTATCGGCATCATTTCCTATCTGGAAGAGTTAGCTCAAGAAAGCTTTCGACAAGATAAGTCGACACCGATTGCAATCTTGCTACAGCCATTTTTATCTCTACAAGAGGCTTTTAGTCAGCCTCTGTTGCAAAACCATCAAGATCTAGAAGTAATTCAGAGAGCAAATGCGAATGTCATTGCGCAGTTTCGTGAACTAGAGGTGATCTTGCAAACGAGACCTTCGGTATCGGATATCACGCGTGAAGCCCTGGAAGGAGAGGTGCCTACCGGGCCAATTTAAGTTTATGTAGCGTAGGCTTTAGAGGTAATTGCAAAATTGTTGTCTTATGAGGCCCAATGCACATATAAATCTTACCAATATGGGTGCCTAAAGCTATTTGGAGTGCGGTGACTTG
>CAZZJE010000051.1:0-11509 GCA_964654295.1 uncultured bacterium
TAATAGACTGTTTTATCTAAAAAAATTTTTCACCACGCAAATCATCGAAGAGCCTAAAATGTATAAATGCAGTAGCTTTCATAAACGCCTTTTGAGTTAAGGTGATTAAAATTTGGAATTAAAATATATAAAATCTATCTTTTAAATACAATAATTATTTTATGTAATCCTTTTACCGAAGTTTTTGCAAAAGATGTGTTAGAGTCCGAAAGAGGAGAGGCCGACTATTTTTTATCTTTTGTGATCGTCTCAAAAAATTGCCGTTGCAAATTGGCATCGCTTTCAAAACGCCCCCTTAAAAGATGGGTCGTCGTATGACTCTGTGTCTCTTCTATTCCTCTTGCTATAACGCAAAAATGCTGGGCCTGAATAGAGACAGCGACATCTTCTGTATCTAGTAACAACGAGAGCGCATCGGCTACTTGAGCTCCCAACCTCTCTTGCAGCTGAGGACGCTTAGCAAAATAGTGCACAAGCCTTGGAATCTTCGATAACCCAATAAGTTTGCCATTGGGAACATAGGCAACATAGGCTGTACCAGACATCGGAACAAAATGGTGCTCGCAAAAGCTATGGAAAGAGACTTTGACAATAATGGGTTGAGATTGGCCGCGATGAGTAAAGCGATCAATAAAAAAGCTCATCGCAGGAAATTTTTCTTCGTCCAACCCAGAAAAAATTTCGTCGACATACATTTTGGCGATACGCTGCGGTGTCTTTGCCAACGAGTGGTCATTCAAATCCAGCCCTAAAACGTAAAGAATCTCTTTAAAGCGATGCGCAATATAGTCTATTTTCTCTTCACGCGACATCTGAGGCGCTTTCGGATTCATCGGCGTTGGATAGCGCGTTCTCGCTGCTTCTTGCACCTGATCGTTTGTCGGCTCAAGATAGTCTCCCTCTTCCAACAGGGAAAATGGCATTTGGCTCATAGAATTCCTTAACTCAAACAGAAGTTCTTAGTCGTGTGATTTCGGCGGCTACAATGGCAAAAGCATTGGCAACATTGAGTGAATTTTTTCGCCCTCGTAAGCCTATGGTAATCACATCTTCGGCCTGTTTCAAAGTCTCTTCGGAACAGCCGTATTCTTCATTTCCTAATACTAGCGTAAAGCAATCGGGAAAAGGGTAATTATAGAGAGAAACCGCTTCTGGCGATGTCTCTAAAGCAATCAGAGGTCGAGGCAACTCCTCTAAAGAGGCGACCTGATGGCAAACTACCCATTCCCAACACCCCATCGAGGTCTGTTGGACCTGCCTTTGATCTATAAAAGGTGTTTTTGTTGAAAAGTATACTTTGCCAAGGGCAAAAGCTTCAACTGTTCTTAAAACACTACCCACATTATGTGCAGAGCGAATGTTATCTAAATAGACATGAACCGGCCAGGCAGCGTCTCCTGAAGAGCGATCTCCGCGTTGAATTGCGGGCAAAAGATTATGCTCTTTTAAAGCTTGCTTTGCCTCTTTCAAATGGAGGTGATAACGGTCAGCCAGATCTCTCATCCCTAACGAATGAACAGGTTCAACAGACATCCAACTAGACAATGTGCAATAAATCTCCCACCCTTCTGCGATGTCTTCTCTATTTAATAAACGTATGTAAAGCCGTCGCAAGAGCTCAGCACATTTTTTGTGCTGTTGTTCTAAAGGCAATGCTAAAAAAGTACGCTTGGTAAAAGAGGGCCACTCACTCATCGCTTCTGAAGTTCCTCTTGTCGGTAAGCGTAGTAAGATTCTAAGTTACCATCAAAAATATGAATGCCTTTCTCTTCAAATGCAATAATCTTTGTGGCGAAGGTTTCAATCAAATCGCGGTCATGGCTAGCCACAATGACTGTTCCTTTGTACTCTTCGAATCCCCATGCTAAAGCCGAAACAGCTTCGAGGTCTAAATGGTTGTTTGGTTCATCCAAGATAATGAGATTGTGCTCGGAAAGGAGCATTCCAGCTAAGATGAGGCGAGCCGTCTCACCACCCGATAGCGTCGCCACTTTTTTAAAGGCGTCGTCCCCGCCAAACAGCAGTTTTCCCATCACACTTCGAACGTCTTGATCATAAACACCTTCGCGGCGCTGCTTTAACCAATCAAAGGCATTCAAATTGGAGTCTTTTTCTACAATATCGCGATGGTTCTGCGGAAAATAGGAGACTTGGACCTGATGCCCCCACTCAACTTTTCCATGATCCGGCTCTAAAACCTTTGCCAACATCTTTAATAGCGTCGTTTTACCGCGGCCATTATTTCCAATCACTGCGATTTTATCTCCACGATGCACTTCGAGAGAAAAATTCTTAATGACTTGAACGCCATCGTAGGATTTGCTAAGATGCTCCGCCTTTAAAGCAATTTTTCCAGAGGCTTTTTCCATTGGAATAAAGCGAATATAGGGGCGTTGAATATTTGTTTTCTTAAGTTCTTGCGGCTGCAGCTTGTTGATTTCACGTAGGCGCGACTGCACTTGGCTAGCTCGTGTTCCAGCTCCAAAGCGAGCAACAAACTCTCTTAACTGTGCAATCTTCTTCTCTTTCGACTTAATATCCGATTCTTCCCTCTGACGGACAGACATTTTGGCTTCAACCATGTTGTCATAGTTTCCTGGGTAGACAATAATGGTTTCGTAGTCAATATCGGCAATATGCGTCGTTACAGTGTTTAAGAAGTGGCGGTCATGGCTGATGACGATGAGTGTGCCTTTGTAGTTAAACAAGAAACTCTCTAACCATCCGATTGATTCCATATCTAAGTGGTTTGTCGGCTCATCCAGCAGCAAGGCCTGTGGATCGCCAAAGAGTGACTGGGCTAGCAAGACTCTAAATTGCATGTCTGTAGGAGTCGATCCCATCGTAGACCTAAACTCCGCTTCGGTCAATCCCATACCCGTTAGCAGTGTCTCAGCATCTGATTCCGCTGTATATCCATTCTCCTCTGCGACAATACCCTCTAGCTCACCTAAACGCATGCCTACATCGTCGGTCATTTCGACGTCGTAGAGCTTTTCTCGCTCCTGCATGGCCTTCCAGAGTCTGCGATTCCCCATAATGACGACGTCTAGTACGACCATATCGCGGTAATCTTCGATATTTTGCTTTAGGATTCCCACGCGATCTGGAAGCGTCACCGTTCCGCTTGTTGGCTCCTCTTTTCCCATCATGATTTTAAGCAAGGTTGTCTTGCCCGCACCATTAGGGCCTGTTAAGCCGTAGCGATTGCCTTCATTGAATGTAATTGTTACATCATCAAAAAGAGTGCGACTGCCAAAGCGCTTAGAAATTTTATTGAGCGTAATCATCTGATGAAAGTCCTGAACAATAGATGTGAAAAGTGAAAGGATAGCAGATCTTTACCCCTTTTGCAATTGGGAAACGGTTATGATAGTTAAACACAAAGAGACGCGAAGCGTTTGCAGTGTTCAGCTCTTTTGTTTTGTTAAGTTAGAAGAGGGGAGTGTCTACAAAATAAGCGTTTGAGGCTGCTTTTGGAGTACGGCGACTTGTCGCCGCTTTTTTGCTCGCTTCGACTTGTCGAAGCGTTGAAAGCCCTACTATTTAAATCTTTTTCTGGTATCCCAACATCTCGACAAGTCGAGATGAGCAAAAAGCGGCGACAAGTCGCCGCAATCCAAAAATAGCTTTACACGTTCATATAGGTAAGGTTTATTCGAGGCCCTTTCTATCGATTTCGTTCTGCAAAAAAGTTCATTTTTCCTAAAACAATCCCCACTGCCGCCCCTGTCAAGTGGGCTGTATTAGCAATTCCGGGAGAAAGGGTATAATTAGCATAGGCTTCTGAAAAGAAAGAGATAAACTGGATTCCGCCCATAGCCAGAATAAAAATCATCATAAAGACCAGAGTCGATGTCTGAAGCTGATAGCCCTCCCATGCTGCATGTCGCTGTCTCATCCAGATAAATGTCAGCATGGCACAAAGAACCCCGGAGAAGCCAATGAAGTTGGCTCCGCTCATCAAATATTGCAAGGTATTTGAAATCAGTGCGCTGATTGCAATGAAAAGCAAATAAACTTTGCCTCCTAGGCGCTGCTCCATCTGCCTCCCTAGGATAAGCAGCCAAATCATATTGAAAATTAGGTGGATGATGTCACTGTGCAGCAG
Source organism: uncultured bacterium (assembly GCA_964654295.1). Lineage (GTDB taxonomy): Bacteria > Chlamydiota > Chlamydiia > Chlamydiales > JABDDJ01 > CAZZJE01. Next base: position 4,112 of record CAZZJE010000051.1, read on the forward strand.
GATGGGTGTCCATAAGCGCCAAAACTCGCCTTGACGGATACGTTCAAATAGCGGAGCGTCGAATTTCCAAGGCTCTTTAGGGTTGCGCCAATGCTGGATGAGATCGGGATAGATCCCTTGCCAATAGGGGGTATTATAGATTTTTAAGGTTAACCTCTGCCCTTCGATCGGAAGCTCTTGCGGCTCTCTAATTTTTTCAATCCCATAGAGTGAGACTAGCTTATCAATTAGAATATAGGTGTTAGGGTAGTCATAGAGCAGCTTCTTTTTTACAGGTGCTGTGTATAGAGGTGTGGGTGGAAAGGGAGGAATAGGCTCTGTAATGGCGGGAGTTGTTAATTCGCTAATCAACCAGAGGAGGGCGCAGATCAAAAAGATTGCTGCAGTCCATGGTCCAAGAGGTTGTGAATTTGCTGCAACAGCAGAACTCTCTTCCGGAACATTGGCAGCGGATCTTTCATCCTCAGAGGCTTCAGGATCTTGATTTGCATGAAGAATCTGTTCTAAAGCAAGGCTAAGCGGCTTAGACACCTGAAACTGCTCGTCATTGGGATTCTCTTCAAATTTCTCTAACCAAGATTGGGCTGAGTCGACTGCATCTTCATCGACTACCCAAACTTGACATGTTTGATCTCCATATTGCGGACTGCCCCAGTCGCGGTTGACTGTAATTTCAAGCTGGTTCTCAACTCCTTGCTGCAATAAAAATTGGCTAAAGCGTTGACCTAACGCGATGTCTTGAAATTTGCCGATCAGACGCATGCCAAATTCTCCAATCAGAGACTTTTGATTTTTTCAATCACAGCTGAAGTCGAAAGGCCGGGAAGCAGAGAGACAATCTGAATCTCTCCCCCATGCTTAGTGACCACATCGGCTTCGATACAATTCACTCCATATTCCGATCCATTGACATGAACATGCGGCTTGACGACTTCTAAAAGTGCTCGAGGGTCAGTCTCATCAAACCAAGTGACGTAGTCGACAAATTCAAGAGCCGCCATCATTTGCAGGCGATATTCCAAAGGAATAATGGGCCTTTTAAGGCTTTTATATTGCCTAATGGAGTCGTCGCTATTCAAAGCCACAAGCAAAAGATCAGCTGCTTTAGAAGCTTCAAAGATAATCTGCAGATGTCCTGCATGCAAAAGATCAAACGAGCCATTCAAAGTAGCAAGACGTTTGCCTGTTGCTTTGATGCGCTTGACTGCCGCTTCTAGTTCACTCGGATGAATTAGCTTCTGCTTGAACTGTTCGGACCAGAGTAACGCCATAATTCCTCAAAATGACTAAGAGCTGAAGGCAATCTTATAGACATCGTTATATTCAGAGACAAAATGGAAGAGTAATCCTTTTTTCACATGGTCAGGCAGCTCGTCGACATCACGCTGATTTTCTTTTGGAAAAATCAGCTCTTTCAAACCAGCCCGCCGTGCAGCCACAACCTTCTCTTTGACTCCCCCAATTGGTAAGACATGCCCTATTAAAGTGAGCTCGCCTGTCATCCCTAAATTGTCTTTTATAGGATTGTCGGTCAAGAGGGAAATGAGCGCTGTGACAATGGTAATCCCGGCAGAAGGACCATCTTTTGGTGTTGCGCCTTCTGGAACATGAATATGCACCTGAGAGCGTTCAAAGAAGGTATATCCAGGAGCGTAGGTGTGGATGTGGCTATGGAGGTAGCTCCAGGCAATCTGAGAAGATTCTTGCATCACAGAACCAAGCTGGCCTGTCAGCTTCATCTCCGTCTTTTCTGAAGCAACCTTTGTCGTCTCAATGTATAGGATTGCACCGCCCATAGCTGTCCAGGCTAATCCTGTGCAGACTCCACTGGGTGTGCGGGAATAGATGCGATCACTGGTGAAGAGTGGTTTCCCTAAATACTCTTTCAGATTTTGCGGAGTAATACGGAAAGAGAATTGGGGAGGCTCAATAGCTTCTACATGGTTAAGCGCAGCTTTTTTACCCTTTTTAGAAGCGTTTGCTAACTGCTCTTCAGCAGCTTTTTTCTCAATCTCATACTTTTCTTGACCACGTGCAACTTGCAGCGCAACTTTGCGCAAAATCTTTTTGATCTCATTTTCTAATGTGCGGACACCCGCTTCTCGTGCATAGCCATTAATGATTGTACGAATCGCTTGGTCTGTAAAGGTCACATGCTTAGACTTCAGCCCCATGGCTTTTCGGTTGCGTGGGATAAGATAACGTTTGGCAATCTCAACCTTCTCTTCGAGAATATATCCAGAGAGACGCAAAATCTCCATGCGGTCTCTAAGAGCCGGGGGAATGGTATCTAAGACGTTGGCTGTTACAATAAACAGAACGTTAGAGAGGTCGCATCGGACGTCGAGATAATGGTCTAAAAAATCGGAATTTTGCTCGGGATCCAAAACTTCAAGCAGAGCAGAGGCGGGATCTCCATGATAACTATTTCCAATTTTGTCGATCTCATCCAACATAATCACCGGATTCATCGTCTGAGCAGTCTTAAAAGCCTGAATCAGCTTGCCTGGCATGGCGCCGATATAGGTGCGTCGATGACCCTTAATCTCAGCTTCATCTCGCATGCCACCGACAGAAAAGCGATAAAACTTGCGGTTTAGTGCGCGTGCAATGCTCTTTCCAATGCTCGTCTTTCCAACTCCAGGAGGCCCAACTAAACAGACGATGCTGCCTTTTAAACCTTTTGTCAGCTTTCCAACTCCAATCAGCTCCAAAATGCGCTTTTTAATCTCTTCCAAGCCATAATGGTCTTCATCTAAAACTTGTTCTGCGACGTCAAGTTGATGGCTTTCCGAGCTAAAGATTCCCCATGGGACAATTGTCAGCCAATCTAGGTAGTTGCGAACGACATTATATTCTGCCGACTGCACCTCTAAGATGCTCAGCTTATCCAATTCATCCTGGATAACCTTTAACACATCGGCCGGTACTTTGCGCTCTTTTAAACGTGTTTCAAATTTTTCTCGGTCGAGAGATTTATCGTCTCGCTCAATTCCCAGCTCTTTTTTAATCGTTTTAAGCTGTTCGCGTAAGAAAAAATCTTTTTGGCTCTTGGCGATTGCCGTCTCGATCTTCTGGTTGATGCTGTTTTGCAGCATACTGACATCTAGCTCTTTTTTAAGTAGAACCAGTGCCTTTTCAATACGCTTTTGTAGATCAAAGGTCTCTAAAATATCTTGCAGCTCTTCTCTAGTCGCCGTCGTCAGGGCAACAGCAAAATCAGCTAGTTTCCCTGGCTCTGTAAAGTCTGAGTGGCCTAAAAAGATTTGAAGCTCTTCTTTAAATAGAGGATTGAGTTTCAACAAATCCTTAATCGTCGAGATGATGCTGATGGCATAGGCTTTCAGTTCGCTGGAGAGATCGCTCTCCTCTTCAAAATAGGAGACGCGTGCACGCAATCCATCGTTCTTCTGGAGAGGCTTTTCAATTTTAATCCTCTGCTCCATATTCAAAATAACTTGAGCGCCCCCCTGCTCTAATGGAATGATGCGCAGAAGACGCGCACTGACACCAACTTGATGTAAATCACCAAAAGTTGCTTTATAGACGTCTGTCTGCTCGTTTTTCGTCAGCACCAAGCCGACACTCTTTTGGTCCGAACGAGCAATCTGTTTCAAGGCTTCGTAAAATTGCCCAGGCTCAATAACGACTGGAGCGGCCATTCCAGGGAAGAATGGGCGGCGAACGATTGGAAAAATAAACAGTTCGTCTGGCTTTGGTAGACGCGACCCTTGGCGCCGTTCGCTCTCTAGTGTCTCCAGTAGCTGCTCTTCTAAGTCGGATTCGAAAGATTGCGAATCGTTTTCCATCTCATCACTATTCAAAGTCTGTCTCCTGAGATCATTATGAAATTTTGCCGGTAGGCAGAGAGGGGCAACGTCGCATCCATTTAATGACAAACGCGCCAAACCAGATCTATGTTAGGCATTCTTAATATAGATTTCAACCTTCAAGTCGCCTACTCAGAAGGATTGCAATGGAAGGCCTTTTTTTGTTATAGTCAACTTTTTATAGCCCTTGCGATAAGGCTTTAATTTTATTATCTATGATGTCCCCAAGACAAGAGTATTATCCAGCCATTCAAGTTCGACCAGACAACTGGGAGGATCTGTCACACTACCGCAACTTAGCTTTGCAAAACGAAGAGAAAGTTCTCTCCCCCTTTGCAGCTCGTTCGGCTGATCATTCACGTTATCATGGTAGCGAAGAGGATCATCGCCTACCCTATAAGCGCGATGTCGATCGGATTGTCCACTCCAAAGCCTACTCTCGCTATGTTGATAAAACTCAAGTTGCCTATCTTATTGACAATGACCATATCACCCATCGTGGGCTACACGTGCAGCTTGTCAGCAATTTTGCGAGAGGAATTGCAGAGATCTTAAGACTGAACATTAATCTTGTTGAAGCAATTGCTTTAGGGCATGATGTCGGACATGCTCCTTTTGGACATGAAGGCGAATATTACCTTTCAAACCTCTCTGTTGAATATGGGAACGGCCTTTTTGCCCACCCTTTGCAGTCTTGTCGGCTTTTGAGTGAAATCGAACCGCTGAACTTGGGGTTGGCTGTCTACGATGGTTTTTTATGCCACGATGGCGGCTTGTGTCATCCAACTCTTGTTCCTAAACATGGTAAAACATGGCAAGAGCATCTAGACGAAAGAGTACAGAAAAAGCTCGATCCTGAGGGAGATTATATTCCTGGCACTCTCGAGGGCTGCCTGGTTAAAATTTGCGATACGATGAGCTACGTTGGACGAGATATCGAAGATGCAATTGCTCTAGGAATTATCAGACGAGAAGAGGTTCCAGAGACCCATTTAGGAAATGAAAATCGAGATATTTTGAGGGTGCTAGCCTGTGATCTGATCTCTCACAGCTATGGAAAAGATTACATTGCCTGTTCCGATCGCTCATTTGAAGCATTAAAAATCTTGAGAAAATTCAACTTTGAACGCATCTATCACTATCCAAAACTGAAAACGGAATCGCATAAAATAGAGCAAGCTTATCGTATTCTATTTGAGAATTTACTCCGAGGATGGCGAGAGGAGGGAGAGAGTAGTCCGCTTTATAAAATCTACCTCCATAACAAACCTGATTTTTATTTAGATCATACAAGCGATGTACAAAAGGTGGTCGATTTTATTTCTGGGATGACGGATCGCTACTTCCTCACGATCTTTCAAAAGCTCATTGTGCCCTCACGTATTGATTGGGGATGATTGTAGCGTAGGTTTTAGTACTGCTTTTGGAGTGCGGCGACTTGTCGCCGCTTTTTGCTCATCTCGACTTGTCGAGATGCTGGAATACAAGAAAAGATCTAAATAATAATGGGTTTTCAACGCTTCGACAAGCCGCCGCACTCCAAACGCTTCGCGTTGCTCACGTATCTTGAACTTAAAGAAGATTGTTTTTTTTAAATATTTTCCTTTATGAACACTTATAGCACTCTCATCTTAGTCTTTTTTACCTGTGTGGCTGTCGTCGCAGCTCTCTATGTAATCGACGTGCTTTTGCTCATCTTTGCCGCTATTTTATTTGCCATCTTCCTCAGGACGCTTAGTGGATGGATCAGCCAGCAATTTAAACTCTCCGACCGTTTTTCCGTCACAACAGTTTTGCTCATTTTAGCAACCGCGATATTCATTAAATTAATTCTTTTAGCTCCTGTGATTGATGAGCAAATCATTCAGCTGACGAAGGTCGTGCCGCAAGCTTGGAGAAATTTTCAAGAATATATGCAGGTGAATTTAAATTGGAAATTTGTGCCTAATGCAATTGCACAATCGATTCCTCAGACGCAGGTCTTGACAACAGCCTTTAACTTCTTTTCTACAACTTTTGGTATCTTAGGAAGCTTTGGCGTTTTTCTTTTTACTGGAATTTTTCTAGCTTACAATCCTCATCCGTACGTCAAAGGTTTTTTGTCTCTAATCCCCATCGCCAAGCGTCCCAGAGCAAAAGCTGTTTTAGATCAACTCGCTATTACGCTGCACTGGTGGTTGATTGGAATGCTCTGCTCGATGAGTGTTGTTGGAGTCGCGACCTTTATTGGACTTTGGCTTCTGGATATTCCTTTGGCCTTAACATTAGGTTTGTTAGCTGGACTTTTGACATTTATCCCCAACATTGGACCGATCTTGTCGCTCATTCCCGCCATCCTCATTGCCTTTGGCCACCATCCCATGTCGGCTCTCTATGTTGCCATCCTCTATCTATTCGTTCAGACATGTGAAAGTTATCTTATTACACCGAATATTCAGCAGAGGACAACTTCTCTTCCACCCGTATTAATCATGATCGCACAGCTGCTCATGGCTCTTTTGACGGGTGTGTTAGGCTTAGCCTTAGCTACACCACTTGTTGCCGCCGCTCTTGTGATCGTGCGTATGCTCTATGTGGAAGATGTCTTAAAAGATTACTCCTATTCATCAAAAAAACGGCGTGAAATAGAGTCGTTAAAACAGACAGACTCATGACCTATTCACTAATTATTGAAACCTCTACGGAACAGAGTGGAATTGCTCTTGTAAAAAACGGCTCTCTTTTTCTAGAGCGCCGCTTTCCTTTAGGCCTCTCTAGCTCTCGCTCACTGATGCCTGAACTAGTCGAAATCTGCTACGAAGCTAACTGGAGACCTCAACAGCTCTCCTACATTGCTATTGGAAACGGGCCCGGATCTTATACGGGAATGCGAGTCGGTGCAATTGTAGCAAAGACGTTAGCTTATGCGACGACTTGTCCGCTGGTTGCTTTCTCTTCTTTAGAGGCGTTTCAGATTGCTCACCCAGCAGAATCTTATGCAGTTCTATTTGATGCGAAGATTGCAGGGGCTTATGTCGGGATTTTTCAAACAGAGCAGCCTTTTTCTCCCCAAGTGATAGAAATGGATCAGTTGGAATCAAAGTTAAAAGAGGTTTCCCTTCTCATTTCGCCACATGCAGCCAAGTTAAAGCAGCGATTGCCAAAAGAGTCACTGCTTCATCAAAAAGAGTGGCGGGAAGGGGAGTTGGACTTAGAGTTGGCTGCAAAGCTAGCAGAAGAGAGATTTACAAGAGGAGAGATCTATCAGATCAATACTCTGCCTCTCTTGTATTTAAGACAAACACAAGCTGAGGCAGAGTGGCAAGCTAAAAACGGCTAGGCGACTGATTCCACGTAACCTCTATGGTCGAGATCAGTTCCTTCTAGTGTCTGATCTCCACTATTCCAATATTGGTGTACAATGTTTTTTCCAATGGAAAGAGCATAAGCTCCTGCTTTATCCAGATGGACATCAGCTCGGGCTCTTCTCTCTTTTGCTGCTTGCCGCAGCTTTTCTACCTCTTCAGGAGTGAGCTTTTGTAATTTCTCTAACTCTTTTTGAAAGGCAGCTTGTGCTGCTTTAGCTTCA
>CAZZJE010000052.1:0-11398 GCA_964654295.1 uncultured bacterium
CGTCATCGTTGCAGGAAAGCAGCCGCAACCACAATGGCTGAATATGGATCAAGCTGTGAAACATTGCACAGCGGGTATCAGCATATGGGAGTGGGCAAGTAATGATAAAGGATCAGAACCTGATGTCGTCATGGCCTGCTGTGGAGATGTTCCAACGATGGAGACACTTGCAGCCGTAGACATGTTGAGAACACATGTTCCCGACTTGAAAATCAGAGTGATCAACGTCGTCAACTTAATGACTCTTCAGCCAAAAGAAGAGCATCCTCACGGACTCACAGACAAAGATTTTGATGCTCTATTTACAACAGATAAGCCGATTATTTTTGCTTACCATGGCTATCCCTGGTTGATTCATCGCTTAACATATCGACGAACCAACCATAAGAACCTGCATGTGCGCGGTTATAAAGAAGAGGGAACCACGACGACTCCTTTTGACATCTTGGTCATGAATGATTTAGACCGTTACCATCTAGTTTCAGACGTGATCGACCGTGTGCCTAAGCTTGGATATATTGCAGCCTACGCAAAACAAATTATCCGAGAAAAGCTGATTGAACATAAGTGGTACATTTCTAAGTATGGCGAAGATATGCCAGAAATTCGAAATTGGAAATGGCCGGGTGACCACAAATGAAAGATCTAGCTTTAAACATAGGATTTTCAAATGGTCACTGAACTCGATCGTCATACACGCATCTTAGAAATTGTTGGCGACACCATCCGTATTCGGGCAAATAACGCTGCCTTCGGGGAGCTTGCCCTAATAGAAAATAGTGATGGAGCCAAGTCTCTTGCTCGGGTTGTCGGTTTAGATAAAGATATCGTGACTCTGCAGGTCTTCGAAGGCAGCAAAGGTATTTCTACCGATGCAGAAGTCGGATTCCTGGGTCGTCCTTTAGAAGTCACCTATTCAGACAACATTCTTGGAAGAATCTTCCGTGGAACTGGAGAGCCTTTAGATAAAGGCCCCGATCTATCTATTGACCCTAAAATTGCTGTTGCAGGACCGACAGTCAATCCAGTCATGCGGGTGATGCCGAATAAGATGATCGAAACGAATGTTCCGATGATCGATCTCTTTAACTGCCTGGTTGAAAGCCAAAAAATTCCTATTTTTTCAATCGCAGGAGAACCTTTCAATCAGCTGCTAGCTCGCATCGGATTTCAAGCCGATGCCGATATCATTGTTTTTGGAGGGTTGGGACTCATTTTTGACGATTACTATTTCTTCAAAATAGCTTTTGAAGAGCATGGAATTTTTCATAAAACGGTGATGTTTGTAAACCAAGCTTCTGATCCTATTGTCGAAAGGCTACTTATTCCCGACATGGCGCTTGCTGTAGCGGAAAAGTTTGCTGTCGAGCAAAACAAAAGGGTTTTAGTGTTGCTTACAGATATGACAGCTTATGCCGATGCGATGAAAGAGATCGGTGTTGCCTTGGAACGCATTCCTGCAATCCGTGGCTACATGGGGGACCTTTACACTCAGCTAGCCAAACGTTATGAAAAAGCGTGCGATTTTAAAGATGCTGGTTCCGTAACAATCCTTACCGTCACCACAATGCCTGGGAATGATATCACGCATCCAGTGCCAGACAATACAGGCTATATCACAGAGGGACAATACTATCTCCATGATGGATACATTGATCCCTTTGGATCCCTTTCGAGACTAAAGCAGCATGTGATAGGAAAAGTGACTCGAGAAGATCATTCTCAAATCATGAACACCATGATCCGTTTCTATGCCAATGCAACCGAAGCAGCCAAAAAGCAAGCAATGGCATTTGAACTGTCTGAGTTTGATAAAAAGCTTCTTAAGTTTAGCTCCCTATTTCGCAAACGCTTTATGGATATCAATGTCTCTATGCCATTGATTCAAGCTTTAGACCTATGCTGGCAGACTTTAGCAGAATGCTTTGAACCTCATGAGTTGCTTATGAAGCAGGCCTTAATTGATAAATATTATCCCAAGCGAACAGGCAGCCATTCAGAGTAAAGATCTAGGTCATTAGGCGGGTAATCAAGTATGGCCAAAGCAAATTTAGGTAAAAAAGATCTTCAGAAAGAAAAGCAGCAGCTGAAGCTCTATTTAAAGCTATTACCCTCCATTGATCTCAAACGCACACAGCTGATGGCAGAATATGCTCGGGCAAATAAAGAGCTGCAAAACCTTAAAAAAGAGGTTGAGCAGATTATAGCCGGTACTTCAGAAAAGCTGCCAATGCTGGCAAACAGAGAGGTTAAGTTAGAGGGGCTTGTCAAAATAAGATCCATTCTAATTAACGAAGAGAGTGTGGTTGGAGTTAAAGTTCCCTATTTGCGTGAAATTGAATTCGAAAAAAATAGTTATTCCATGCTGGCGACTCCCTTTTGGACGGAAGCCTATATTAAACAATTAAAAAAAGCTGTCGAAGCTACTATACGAGTTCAAGTGATGCAACGCCGCATAGAAAAGCTGCGCCGTGCCGTTCGAAAAGTCACACAACATGTCAATCTCTTTGAGAAAATTCTGATCCCTAAAGCGAAAAAAAATATCCAAAAAATAGGAATTATCTTAGGCGAAGCAGAACGCAATGCGGTCATACGTTCGAAACTAGCCAAGGCCTTGCATAAACAGGAGCAGGCAGATTTTTTTGAGGAGTCACTATGAGCATCGTATCCCTCAAAAAAATCACAATCTACGGCTGTTTAAATGAAAAGCAGCAGGTTCTCGATGCACTCCAAAATTTTGGGATTCTTCATCTGACATCACTGACCAAAAAGGGGAATCTTTTAAACAAAAAAAATTCCGAGAGCACATCACAAACATTAGAAGCCTTCCGATACTTAAACGACGCTCCTAAGAAGCTTAAACAAATCAAAAACTCTTCATCTTTTGATCCCTATCAGCTTGAGCTACAAATTTTACAAAATAAGCATCGGATGGAAGCGCTGCAAGAGGAAGCCGATCGAACTAAATCCAAAATCGAAGCGCTTACTCCTTGGGGTAATTTCACTCCACTTCAGCCTGGAGAGATCGGAAATCAAACATTTTGGTTTTATATCGTCCCGCATCATGAAACTAAACATATCGACATGCAAACGCTTTGTGCTGCAAAAGTGCAAAAAGATAATCGCTTTAACTATTTTGTCGTCATTTCAGAAAAAGAACCGGAAAATATGCCGGGTAAGCAGGTAAAGCTTCCTAACGAGTCGCTTAATCATCTAAAAGATCGATTTAAGCAAATCGAATTCGAACTAGCAAACGTACAGCTTGAGAGAATCCATCTGACCCGCTGGTTGGAACTATTTAGAGAAAATCTTTTTAAACTTGAAGATCAAGCTGTTCTAGCGGATGCTTCTCAAAAAACTTTTGACACACATTCTCTCTTTGTTCTTCAAGGATGGATTCCTACTAATGAAATAGATAAAGTTCTTGATTACACAAAAAAAAATGAGTTAGCGGTTAAAGTAGAAGAGGCTAGCGAAGAAGAAATGCCGCCGACCTTGCTTGAAAATAGCCCTTCATTGAAGGGCGGAGAAGACCTTCTTTCATTTTATATGACACCTAGCTACTGGCTATGGGATCCCTCTACAACCATCTTCTTCTCCTTTGCTATCTTCTTTGCCATGATTTTCTCAGATGCTGGCTACTCCATTATCCTCGGCGCTATTGTTGCTTTTTTTTGGAAACGTTTAGGAAAAACAACGACAGGCAAAAGATTTCGAAACGTCCTGCTAACACTTACGTTATTCTCTTTGATATGGGGAGTTTTAGTTGGAAGCTATTTTGGGGTGTCGCCTTCTTCAGAAAGTTATCTCGGCCATTTAAAAATCCTCGATATGAACAATTACACCCTAATGATGATGCTAGCTATCCTAGTTGGAGTGGCTCATATCGTGATAGCAAATTTGGCCCAAGCTTGGGCAAAAAAAAGATCCTTAACAGCTCTAGCTAATGTCGGCTGGGCTGCTGCACTGATTGGAGCTGTTTTTGCTTTCATTGGATTCAAATATTCTTCTAAAGAGCTCTTTGGAACAATTGGATTACTACTTTTAAGCTTGGGATTCCTTTCGATTATTGCCTTTACAAGCGTTGAAAAACCGATGTGGAAGAGGTTATTAACCGGCTTCATGGGATTAACCCGGGTTACAGGCATGTTTGGAGATGTCTTAAGCTACCTTAGATTATTTGCTCTCGGCCTAGCTAGTGCCTCCTTAGCAGCTGTTTTTAACGACTTAGCGAAGCAAATTTATCTTTCGATGCCCGGATTCAAGCTTCTTTTTGCTTTGTTAATCATTTTGATTGGACATGGAATCAATTTTGCTCTTTCTCTTATGAGCGGCTTTATTCATGGATTGAGATTAAATTTTATTGAGTTCTTTAATTGGAGCTTGCCGGAAGAGGGCACTCCTTTTAAGGCCTTTGCAAAAAAGGAGACGTCAAAGTGGAATCACTAACTCTTGTCTTAGGTTGGTTAGGAATGTTTGCTCCTACAGCGCTTGGAGCAATAGGCAGTGCGATTGGATGTGCAAAAGCTGGTCAAGCTGCCTGTGGAGCCATGCTTGATGCAGAAAGCGGTTATGGACGCTACATCGGTGTCTCTGTTCTCCCCTCCTCTCAAATTATCTATGGCATTGTCATCATGCTCAGCTTTAACCGAGAATTAACCGTTGCTTCTAGCCCCAGTGTCTTCGCCATTGGAGTGCTCTCCGGACTTGCTCTATTGGTTTCAGCGATGTATCAGGGAGATTGCTGTGCTGCTGCTATTAACACATCTAAAAACAAACCCGAAGTTTTTGGTCTATCTATAGCTCCTGCTGCTATTGTAGAGGGATTTGCCGTCTTCGTTTTAGTCTTTGCCTTAGTTCTTATCACGACCTTGCCAAAAGGAGTGTAGAATGACAGATAGATACGAGATCAGCTCAGGAGTCCAAGAACTCATTGATAAGCTAAGAAACGAAGGGATTAGCGAAGGCAAGAAACAGGCCGAACAGATCATCAACGAAGCTCACCATCAAGCTTCCCTTACTCTCCTCGAAGCTGAGAGAAAAGCCGATAAATTGCTTTCAGAAGGGCGTCAAAAGCTTGAGATTGAAAAAAACTCGTCTCATGAAGCGATAAAAACAGCCTTTCGCGACTCAGAAATAGCCCTCCGATCAAAACTGAGAGAGGTATTCTCTATCCATTTTAAGCGATTAGTCTCTCTCGAATTAAGAGATAAGGATTTTATTAAACAACTCCTGCTTGCCGTAGCCTCTAAAAAAGCAGAGGAAATCAAGTCAACTTCTCATGCTGAAATTCTATTGCCTGCTGTACTATGTGATGCGGATGAAAAAGAGATTCAAAATAAAGAGGTGAAAGAGAAGTTGCACCACTTAGTTTTGGGTATAACCAACGAAATGCTTCGAGAAGGAGTAGAGTTGATCCCCTCAACAGAAATTCAAGGCGGCATAAAAGTCAGGTTAGTTGGAAAAGATATAGAGATCGATTTAACAGATGAAGCTCTCTCTAATCTGATATTAAAGTATTTGCTACCCAGATATCGAGAAATTATATTGGGACAGGATTAGAGATGGAAATAGGAGGGTATTATACATTAATCACTAGCCTTCCGCATTTGCCGCGGTTTAATCAAGCCGATCGCTTGCCAATTACACGTGAACGCCTGCTTGAGCGTCTTAAAATGCTCTCGCCTAAAGATTACAAATTAGCTGAATTAGCTGCCGAGTTCCTGGCTTGGCGAAGGCAACCGACAGGTAGAACCGATAAAGAAATTGTTTCCATCTATCATCAAGGCGCCACAACAATTTTCGAGTCGCCCCAATTAAAACCTCTCTTTGAATTACCTGTTAACCAAAAGACCATTCTTACCGCTTTAAGAAGACGTGAAGAGGGCTTTCCTTGTCCAGATTTCGGAGAATTATGGGGGGCGGGAGAACTTGTGCGCCATGTTGAATATAACTGGGATAAACCCTATTTCAAATTGCAGTCCCTCTATCCTTGGATGATTCAGGCCCAAGCTTATTTACATGAAGGCGAAGCCCTTAAACTGGATTATCTGCTATTTAACCTTGTGTGGAACAGGCTCGATCAACTTCTTTTTAAAAATTACTTTGGATTTGAGATCGTGATTGCCTATCTTTTGAAATGGGATATTCTTCAGCAATGGCTGTCTTATAATCAAAAAGAATCAAAAACTCGATTTGAAGAACTTGTTTTGGAGACAATTAATCATTATGAGCAGCACTCTAACAAAAGCATCTAGAATTGCAAAAGTATCGTCGGTTCGCGATAGCTTAATTAGTATCGAAACAGAAGGCCTCCCTATTAAAAAAAATGAGGTCGGCCACATCTGTCTGGGGCAAAAGCGCCTGTTAGCAGAAGTTCTAAGGATACGCGGTTCGACTGCCGATATGCAAGTCTTCGAAGATACCGATGGCATACGCGTTGGAGATCAGGTAGAGCTAAGTGGAGAAATGCTTTCAACCGTATTAGGACCAGGGCTGCTTGGACAGGTGTTCGATGGGTTAGAAAACCCTCTACATGTTCTGGCACAAAAGCACGGATTTTTCCTACCTAGAGGAGCAGATGTCTTTCCCCTCAATCAAGATAAAAAATGGAATTTCGAGCCGACAGTCTCGATAGGCGATAAGCTGATTGCAGGACAAACGATCGGAGCAGTTCAAGAAGGGCATATTAAACATAAAATAATGGTCCCTTTTAACGAACCCGATCAAGTGGAAATCTTATCAATTCAGCAAGGCAGTTTTACAATCGATACACCCATTGCCCGTGTTCGCACATCGACTGGCATCGAAAAAGAGATTAAAATGTACCAGAGATGGCCCATTCGGCGGCCTCTGCCTGAATTAATGCTTCGAAGACATCTCGCTGAACGTTGCTATCCTACGGAACCGATGACAACGACCGTGCGGATTATTGATACGTTTCTCTCTATAGCCCTTGGAGGCACTGCATGTATCCCTGGTCCATTTGGAGCAGGAAAAACTGTGTTGCAAGGTTTAATTGCCAGATATTCAACAGTCGACATCGTGATTATCGTTGCCTGCGGTGAACGCGCTGGAGAGGTCGTTGAAACGATCAAAGAGTATCCCAACATGCCCGATCCAAAAACGGGCGGAAACTTGATGGAACGTACGGTTATCATCTGCAACACCTCTTCGATGCCAGTAGCTGCCAGAGAGTCTTCTATCTACACCGGAATCACTATAGGCGAATATTATAGGCAAATGGGCTATAACGTTTTGGTGATTGCCGATTCTACCTCGCGTTGGGCTCAAGCAATGAGAGAAACGTCTGGTCGTATGGAAGAAATTCCGGGAGAAGAGGCTTTTCCAGCCTATTTGGAATCTTCCATAAAAAATGTTTATGAACGAGCCGGAGTCATCAAAACATCCGATGGATCAATTGGCACTTTAACCATTATCGGTACAGTCTCTCCTGCAGGCGGCAACTTCGAAGAGCCTGTTACCCAAGCGACCTTAGCTACAGTCAAAGCATTTTTGGGACTCTCTTCTGAAAGAGCCTACCGCCGTTTCTACCCTGCCATCGATCCCTTGATCTCATGGTCTCGTTATAATGAGCAGCTCGAAAAATGGTTTTCTAAAAACTTAGATCCTAATTGGGTGCGGCATGTTAACTTGATGCGAGAGATGCTCTTCAAAGGCGATTCCATTTATCAAATGATGCAAGTGACCGGAGAAGAGGGAATTTCAATTGAAGATTATGTCGATTGGCAAAAATCTCTACTGATTGACATGGTCTACTTGCAACAAGATGCTTACGATGCTGTCGATGTTACCGTCCCTCGCAAGCGCCAACTAGAAAGCTTTAATCTGCTGAAAAGCATCGTCGATAGAACTTATCATTTTGAAGATAAAGAGAAAGTTCGAGACTTCTTTACCAAGCTGACTAGCTTATACAAAAATTTAAATTATAGCGCTCATGACTCTACAGAGTACCAAGATTACAAAAACAAAATTCTTGGTGTATTAAACGAGGTTTAAATATGGCAGAAGATTCGCCTAGTGATAAAGAGATCGTTAAATTATCAGATGAAGAGGCCGTTAGGGAGCTCATTATCGATTCCGTATTTAACTTATGGAAAACCGTCAACAACTTGACGCGCCTGCGTCTAACGAAACGAGAACGTTATCGCGTAACCCTATTTGGCTCCGCAAGAGCACAGCCAGATAGCTTCGTGTACGAACAGGTCAAAACATTGGCAAAAGATTTAGCAGAGATGGGCTGCGACATCACTACAGGTGGCGGACCTGGATTGATGCAAGCTGCAAATCAAGGCTGTACGGAAGCTGGACTCCCCCAAAGAAGCAAATCTGTCGGAATTCGTGTCGATTTGCCATTTGAACAGACGATTAACCCATATGTAGAAGAGGCGTATCAGCATGAAACATTTTTCAGCCGCCTACATCATTTCATATTAGCATCTGATGCATTTATTATTTTACCCGGGGGAATCGGGACAACATTAGAAGCGACGATGGTCTGGCAGCTGATCCAGGTTGGACATATTAAAAAAGATACTCCGCTCATTTTTGTGGGGAAAATGTGGGGCGAATTTTTAGAATGGGCCCATCGTCAATTTTTACAGTGGCAATTAACTAGTCCGGAAGATTTAGAGATTCCCTATTGCGTCGACACAGCAGAGGAAGCGATTGCGCTTGTAAGAAAATGCCACAAGAAATGGGTGGAAGAGGAAAACAGCATTCAAAAAAAGAGCTGAAACGATGAAAATCAAGGTTGTCGGTGCCGCAGGCGGCGAAGTAACTGGCTCGTCTTATTTAGTCGAGACAGCAAACGCCAAAGTGATGGTTGATGCAGGAATGTTTCAAGGCGGTAAGGCCACAGAAGAGAAGAATAAATTGCCAGAAGGTGCTGACCCACGCAGCCTCGACGCCCTGCTGCTAACTCACGCTCATCTTGACCACACAGGAAGATTACCACTACTGCTCAAATATGGCTATAAGGGGAGCATTTATGCGACAGCTCCGACAATCGATTTAGCTGAAATTGTTCTGCAAGATTCTGCCAAAATTCAGATGCAAGATGCGGCTCGAAAAAATCGCTATCATCCAGAGCAACATACTGAGGCTTTGTACACATTAGAAGATATGGCCTCGTTTCGTCCTCAAAGTCGAAGCGTCGAGTTGCATCAATCTATTCCTGTCGCCAATGGCATTACCGCACGCTTTTATGAAGCGGGACATATGCTAGGCTCAACGAGCATTGAATTAACAGTTGAGGAAAAGGGCAAAAGCTCTGTCATTGTCTTTTCCGGTGATCTAGGACCCTATGATCAACCTATTCTACGCGCGTTTGACCAGCTACCTTATGCAGATGTGGTTTTTTTAGAGTCTACCTATGGCAACAGAAACCATCGCCCATATGCAGAAACAATGCTTGAGTTTGACCAAATCATTCAGAAAGCTGTCGAGCAAAAGGGAAAAATACTCATTCCCGCTTTTGCCATTGGCCGTACACAACAGATTCTCTATGAACTAGCCATCCTCTTTTTTCAAAAAAAGGTTCCGCCTTTTCCTGTATTTGTCGACAGCCCCATGGCTATCGAAGCGGGAAAAGTCTTTGCGCATCACCCCGACCTATTTGACGAAGAAGCAACCTACTGGAAAAATCAAGGAGTTTTGCCTTTGGACCGCACATGGTTCAAATTCACAACTTCTGTCGAAGAGTCGAAAGAGCTTAATGACCTCAATGGCCCATGTGCCATCTTAGCTGGAGCTGGAATGTGCAATGGAGGACGTATTCAACACCATTTAAAATTCAATTTGCCTAATCCAACTACACAAGTGCTCATTGTAGGTTACCAGGGCTATGGATCACTTGGTAGGCTGCTTGTCGACGGTGCAAAGGAAGTTAAAATTCATGGACAAACAGTTGATGTCAAAGCCCAAATACACACATTAAACGGCTTTAGTGCTCATGCTGGACAGAATGATTTGTTGAAATGGTTTAGCTCTCTTGGAGATGCTAAACCAAAAGTCATCCTGACACATGGTGAAAATCCACAAAGAGAGGCTTTGGCATCGGAGATAGAGAAAAGCTACCGGATAAAGCCATTACTGCCCGATCTCAATGAAGTGATTAACTGTTAACCTAAGTAAAATAATGAGTATTTATCAAGAAGAGATGAAGCAGCCTCACGCCGGCTGTCCAGCAGAAGTCAACCATGATCGAAGTCTGCCAGACTTTGATCTGCTCTCCCCTCTTACTATTCGAGAAGTTAAACTTAACAATCGCATTGCTGTGTCGCCGATGTGCCAATATTCTTCAAAAGATGGATATGCAGATGATTGGCATCTAGTGCATCTTGGAAGCAGAGCTGTCGGAGGGGCTGGTTTAGTATTCACAGAAGCGACTGCAGTCACTGCTCAAGGACGTATTTCACCTGGTGATCTAGGAATATGGGACGACGAGCATATTGCACCTTTAGCACGTATAGCCAATTTTATTCATCGTATGGGTGCTGTTGCAGGAATCCAGCTAGCCCATTCCGGACGCAAAGGCAGCTGTGCTGTTCCATGGCAAGGGGGCGCAGGACTCTCGATCGAGCAAGGAGGATGGGAGATCATTGCACCTAGTGCTATTGCATTTTCGGAGACAAATCCTCAACCAAAAGAGCTCGATCATCAAGGAATTAAAGATGTGATTGCAGCTTTTAAACAGGCAATCAAACGCTCTATAGAAGCTGGTTTTAAAATCATTGAAATCCATGCCGCCCATGGCTACCTCCTTCATGAATTTCTCTCTCCTCTCAGCAATAAACGCCAAGATGAATATGGAGGCAGCTTAGAAAACCGCATGAGGCTTTTGTATGAGATTGTGGCGGAAGCGAGGACTCTTATGCCAAAAAGCATGCCGCTTTTCGTGCGTATCTCAGCGACAGACTGGGCGGATGGCGGCTGGAATTTAGAGCAATCGGTTGCTTTGGCTAAAGTTCTTCGCAGTTTAGGTGTCGATTTAATTGATACGTCAACAGGAGCTCTTGTTCCGCATGCCAAAATTCCTGTAGGGCCCAATTATCAAGTTCCTTTTGCTGATGAAATCCGCAAACAGGCAGATGTGATGACAGCAGCTGTGGGACTAATCACCGAGCCTCATCAAGCCAATGATATCATCACATCAGGTGCAGCTGATCTTGTCTTCTTAGCACGTGAATTTTTAAGAGAACCCTACTGGGCGTTAAAGGCTGAGCAGGCTTTGAATAAAGAGCCAAGCTGGCCCACGCCTTATGGATATGCTGTTCGTAGGAGAAAATGATTAATAGTGTATGTGGCTTTAGCCTGTAGCAAGTTAAAGAGGTAATTGCAAAATTGTTGTCTTATGAGGCCCAATGCACATATAAAT
>CAZZJE010000053.1:0-11332 GCA_964654295.1 uncultured bacterium
CGGTTATAAATATATTATGGAGCCCGTTAGGGCGATTCAATAGTAGCTGTGGTACAAATGCAATCTCATTAGCAGTTACTGATAGATATTGCCCTCGCCTTTTTCGACGTTGGTTAGACTATTGCCAACTTTTCGAACAAAGCTTGGAAGGATTCCTTCGGTGAACTGAACTCCATTAATGGCTAGGCGGCCAGCACCTTTTAAGAAATCAAATCCTTCGCCATCTAAAAGAAGATTTAAATCTCCTCGTGCCAGTTTCATAACACTCATGGAGTTATTATCCCGAATGACTCCTATAATTAAGCCTTTATATGAGAGCATCTCCAGACCTAATTTGGCCATATGGGCGGATCCCTTGTCATAGCGGACGTCAGTTGGATAGTTCTCTTGGAGATACTGTACCATTTTACGATTGTCATGGACAGCGCAGACATAACCTGTGCGGTCCTTGCCTCCATAGCAGTTGACGCTGGCATGGCCAATCATGCTCATCAGTTCCGTTGCATCAGCGACGACATCAAAACTTCCTCCTTTTGTCCCCCTTTGCGTTCCTTGTCGGATACGGCCAAGTAGTCGCCTTGCACGAATCTGTTGAGCGGGAGTTAGGCTGCCAGAGAGGCGCGCTTCATCTACTGCTGCTTTTAAACGATTAAAACCCTCTTCATTAATATTGGCTTGATCTCCCTCATTGTCCAGATGACCTGCAATGGATATATTCAGATAGGAAGTATTTAATTTGACATGCTGCTCAGGATCTCCACCCTGGCGAAAATTTTTGGGGACGTGAATAACATCTGGATTTTCCAAATCCCGCCTTATGGCACTGCCCTCTTCTCCATCAAAAACCAATGTTTTGCCTTGTAAAATTCCATAGATTGCCGCAGCGTCGAGTGCTTGACTGCGTTCATTTAAACAAAAACCATCTTTATCATACTTAGGGCCCTTTTGAGGGTCTACCAAGCCCACGCGGCCCATAAAAACAGATTTTTGATCTCCTCCCACAGGATGATGCTTTAAATGTTCATGCAAATCTTGAAGAGCTTTTTCCATTAAATGCTCTTCTCTCTCCAACACAATACTTTGCAACTCAATAAATAGCCATTCGCCTGTGAACATATCCAATTGCTTCTCTGGATAAGCCTCCATGACATCTATCATTAATCTTTCAGCTAAAGCTTCTGCTTTTTGAAGATCGAAGACCCCGTCACTCATGATACGATCACCAAAGTGCTCCTTAAGCTTCGCCATCTTGGCAGGGTCTAAGCTCGGCTCGCTTTTTTGGGCGACTCCTTTATCTTGCTTCTCCCCCATTTTTAGTGCTATCTTCATTCTTTGTAATGCATTCGTCACTGCTGTTGGCATTTTCATTTCCATTGGATCATGCTGTTTCGGCTTAGAAGGTTTGATTCCCAGCTCTTTTAACAAGATTAAAGCCTCAAGATCTTTATAGTTTGTCTCTCCATGCATAAAATCTGTGATTGCAGCAGAGCGCACTAAACCTTTTCCTCCTGGCACCAAATATTCAATAGGCGTGAGATGTAATTGCGCTTTTATGGCTGCCGCCATTAATTCCGGCGATTGGTTAGCTGCCTCTAAAAGGGCTGGCTCCATTTCAGATTTTATGGACTCTATTTGCTGTTTGTAGCTAGGATCTTGCTCTAACTCTTCCACAGGAGTCCCATTTTTAAGAGCCACATATAAGTTATAACGCTCCAAGACATCAGGATCGGTAATCTTACGCCCTTCCGGATCTTTTCCAAGCAATATATTCTCTAAATCCAAATCTTCATAACCATCTAACTTATGCTTAGAAACAAAATAGGTTTGCTGGTAGCGCATGTTATTTGTAAGGGCTAAGCTGCTCTCTTTACCTTTTATTAAAGCCTCTCGTTGAATCTCTTGTTTCCGAGCAAATTTCTGAGCAATATCAAATAAACCGATCTTGTCTCCCTCGGATGATTCCCTCTCTTGTAACTGCTCCACCTGTCTACGAAAATGGGCTCTTGGGGCATCTGTTGATGCCCATGTCGCATCAGGAGCGCTATTTCTCAAATCTTCTAATGCTCTTTTATTTGATGCTAAATGAGCCCTCGCAGCTTCGATTCGAGGAGTATTCGGTTCACCTTTCTCGTCATACTTTTTAATCTGCATTTCTAGCTGCTCAATTGATCGTTCTAATACCTGGACATTTCGGGTACGCTCCGCCTGCTCTTCGCAAAACTTGTGCCCATCTGCATCTTTAAAATTAGCTGAAAGAAGCTCCCCGCGTTGCAACTTTGGAGACCCAATTTTTCGAGGCAAAATTTTCAGAGCTGGCTTATTAGAGTTTGTACTTTTTTGAACAGAACTAACAGATGATCGACTTCGAACTTTTGTCGAACTTTTAGGTTTCTGCTCGTCTAGAGAATGCGATCGATTTTGTCGGGAGGTTTTTTCAGTTTTTGCAGCTAAGTCTGAATGAATATCAGGATCTGATTTCGATTTGGCTTTAAGAGGAGAGTTAGAGTTTTTAGTGACCGGGTTTGGGCTTTTAACCCCACTTTGCCCACTCTTATTTTGAGTTTTAGCACGCTGAAATTCAACCGCCTCTTTAGCTAAGCTCTCTTGTATTCCCCTAGAAGCCATATGATTAGGATTAGCCATCACTCTCTGCCCCCCTTTCTCCTTTTCCGCTGAAGAGGTCGCTTTTGGTAAAACTTCATGCGCGACTGCATCAATTTGCTTCGATTGACGCTTGTCAGACAAGGCGGGTTTAAACTCATGGCCTACGGAATCTTTATTAAGTGAAGCCACATGATTATTTTTTTCCGAAGAGTGGCTATCTGCATTCTCTCTTACTGACATCCTCCCACCAGCCGTATTAACAATTTTGTTAACGGCCTGCTTGCCCGGAGGAAGGATTGTGTAATTGTGTGTTAAGGTGTGGTTTTTTTGTTTACTAGTAGCTGCCATAGGCGACGGATAATTCGTTGAAACATGACCTCCTCCATTAGTAACGAGAGAATTATCACCCATAACAAACCAAATTAATAGATATCCATATTATCTATTAAATCACAAATTGTAATAAATTAATTTGGTTTGATTAAATAATTTTTAGTTAATTAATCATGTTTTAACACTTAAATAAAAGAATAAATTAAATCCATTTTTGGACAATAGGAAAGCGACGGCCAACATTAAAGGCTTTTTCGCTGACTCGCAAGCCGGGAGGAGATTGTCTTCTTTTATACTCTTGTCGATGAATGCGTTGAATCAGCTCCTCGACCAGAGAGAGCGGATAGCCAAAACGCGCTGCAATCTCTTTGGGAGGTTGATGATCTTCAACATAAGCTTCTAACACATGATCGACGATTGCATAATCAGGTAGAGAATCAGAATCTTTTTGATTGGGTCTAAGCTCTGCAGATGGAGGTTTCGTAAGAGTCGAAAGAGGAATAATCTCTTGGTTGCGATTGATCCAGTGAGCAAGCTGATAGACCTGCTGCTTAGTCAAATCACTAATGACAGCTAAGCCGCCGCAAAGATCTCCATAGAGGGTAGAGTAGCCCATAGCCAATTCGCTTTTATTTCCAGTGCTTAGCAGAATATAACCAAACTTATTGGAAAGAGCCATCAAGAGAGTTCCTCTGATACGTGCTTGTAGATTTTCTTCGGTGACATCGGGAGAATAGCCTGCAAAATGAGGTTTTAAGGTATCTAGATAGGATTGAAAAGACTCCTCTATCGGAATTGTTGTGTAATTAATTCCTAGGTGGCTAGCTAGCAGTTGAGCGTCGGTCAGGCTGCCTTCGGAAGAGTATCGGGAAGGAAGGGAGACGCCCAATATATTTTCTGGACCTAAAGCTTCGGCGGCTAAGACAGCGACAAGGGCCGAATCGATTCCGCCAGAGAGTCCTAAACAAGCCCGTTTAAATCCTGATTTGTAAAAATAGTCTCGAATACCCATGACTAAAGCGTTGTATAGCTCTTGGCTAGGATCATCTGGAAGAGATTTTATGGGAGAGGAAGCCAAGGTATTGACTAATAAGAAGTCTTCTTTAAAACCAGCTGCAGAATGGATAAGCTCTCCTTGAGCATTGACAAATAGGCTGTTTCCATCAAATAGCAAGCTATCATTGCCCCCTACTTGGTTACATAATGCAACTGGACAATTGAGAGCTCGAGCAGCTCGGCTGCATACAGCAAGGCGATTAGCTGGCTTATGGAGGCTATAGGGAGAAGCAGATAGGTTGACTAATAGATCGATATCACTTCCTTTTAGATCTCGAATAGGATCTTCTTCATACCAAGCAGTCTGCAGAAGTTCACTATGCTGCCACACATCCTCACAGATTGTAATTCCCACTTGTTGGCCATATAATGGCCAGAGACGTCCCGATTTTCCACTATGAAAATAGCGTTTTTCATCGAAAACATCGTAGGTGGGTAGAAGCACTTTATCTTGAAAGCCGATTAATCGTTTATCAGCTATCACAGCAGCACTATTTGCTAAAGCCATTCCATGTTCGGTTGCCACTCGCCTTGGCATCCCTACAATAGCTGTTATTCCAGCCGTCTCCAAAACAATCTTTTCTAAAGACTCTTCTAAAGCCTTTAAAAAGTGGGGAAGAAGAAGAAAATCGTCGGGCGGATAGCCCGATAAGCAGAGCTCAGAAAAAAGAATCAGATCGGCAGATTGCTTTTGGGCATGATGGATGGCCTCAACAATCTTTTGTGTATTACCTTGAAGGTCTCCTATTGTCGGATTAAGCTGTGCAAGAGCGATACGCATACAGATAGAGTCATTTATAGTTTAAAGGAAAATTTGTCTACTAACCATTATTTATGCAAAAGTTACTTTCCATCAAACTAAAAACTATTCTATGCTGTCGCAACGATTTTAACATTTTATCTGGTGCCATTATGACAAGCATTCGCTCTCTGTTTTGTCTTGCTATTGCAAGCCTGGCTATCTCTTCCCCCTTATCCTCGTCGACTGCTCATCCAATTGATTCATTTCCATCTGCAACTTTAGTCGATCAGCCTGAACAAATGCTAAAGCAGTTGAACTATTTAGAAATGTTCCTGCAAGAATTCTTCATCTCTGGTGATATACAAAAACTATCTCATACAAGCCTATTAGATGCTCTTTTTCAAGAAGCTAAAAAGACACTTATCATCCAGCCACCTAGCTCTGTAAAGGAGTTTAGACAGCGGCTAAATCGCCTATTGAATAGTTTAACAGATTGGCATACAAGCCTCTCATTCTACTCCAGCGAAGCTTCTCTCCTACCTTTTACCATGCGAGAGGCACAAGGACGCTATTTCGTCTTCTCGACTAGCCCAACACTCTTTCAACAGTTAGAGTTAACAGCAATGCAGGTGGGAGATGAAATTTTAGAGTGGAATGGACGGCCTGTCAGCCAAGCAGTGGCAGCTTTTTGCCAAGCTGAGTTTCCCCTTGAAAAACCCGCTTATGCTTGGCGCCATGCTGCTTCATTTTTAACAGCCCGGTTTGGCCAATATGGCCAGCTGCTGCCAGATGAAAGCTCTGTTCAGCTAAAAGTTCGTAAAAGAGGTAGCCAAAGTCTTTACACAATCACGATTCCTTGGCTAAAGCTTGAAGAGGAGATACAGCCCAGAAGTCTTCCTGAAGATTCTCAGATTGCTATTTCGCCTTTAAAGAGAAACTTGCAAAACTCTCGTTACCTTGAATCTCCCTATGCAGCTAGACTAGAGCAACAGGCTTGCTCCACAAAAAAAATCAGCAAAAAAATTAAAGAGCGTCTAGCTTCTGTCACTGAGGAAGAGGATGACGAATACAACTACTGGTACTCCTATGCTGCCAAGCATCCTCTGCCGCCACTAGGCTCGCTACTCTGGGAGTCAAAGCCTGAGCATCTTTTTTTCGCCCGTCTGACAAAGCATCCCTCAGGCAAAAAAGTCGCCTACGTGCGTCTACCCTCCTTTAACCAGCCTTATAGTGAAGATTACGAAGATCATGCGATCCAATTTGCTAATCTCATGCGTACCTTTGAACGCACGAGCGACCTTCTCGTCATCGACCAAAGAATGAATGGCGGAGGTGCCCTCCTCTATCTCTATTCGCTCATCCAACCGCTTCTAACCCAACCAATCGCACCACCTCTATTTATTGAACGGCTATCGCATGAAGAGATTGCCAAAGCTCTCGATATGTCTGATCTTTTGAGTATGGAAAATGATCGCAATACGAATGACTTTATGCAAGAGGGTGAGACAGTCAATGGCTATCCGTTTGATAAAAAGTTTGTCGCGCAAGCCTTAGACTACTATCGCTTTTTAATCGATGCTTGGAACAGCGGCGTGATCTTAACCAAGCCTCACGCCTATTTAGGAATTGATTCCCTTACCCCTCATCCAACAAAGCGCTATACCAAACCAATTATTCTACTCATCGATGAATCCGCGCTCTCATGTGGAGACATCTTTCCAGCACTTATGCAAGACTCTGGCCGAGCGACTCTTGTAGGCACAAATACTGCTGGAGCAGGTGGACATGTTGCACGAACTTGCTTTCCAAACCCATGGGGAATCTCCTCCTGCTCCTACGCCGCCTCCCTAATTCTACGGCCTAACGGAAACCTAATCGATCGCATCGGTGTTGCACCCGATCTCGTTTATGAAACAACGGCTGATGACCTAGAATATGACTATCGAGATTATCAACACTTTTTAAACCAACTGATTGATAAAATGTAAATTTAAGGTTTTATGCGACGCTACCATCATTTGGCTCTTCCCACGAAGAAAAAAAAGCCTGGAGAGGTTTACAAACCTAACATCAAAGCGCATATGGTCGGTTTCTATAAGAGCGACTATGGCATTGAATGGATGCGTTTTGATGAGGATGCTCCCTATCCAGAAGCCCTTAAAAACAACCCACACATCGCCTTTATTGTCGACAATTTGGACGAGGAGATTAGAGGCAAAAAGGTCATTTTTGGGCCAGTCGAAACCTATAAAGGATGGAAGGTGGCGATCGTTGAGGAAAATGAAGCCTATATCGAGCTTATTGAAAGCTCTTTTACCGATGAGCAGATCCTTAAGCTAGCGAAAGGAGAGTGGATTCCTGAATAGGAATCTGCTTCCCCTGCTATCCCCTTGATTTTGAGAGCTAATAGAAGTATGATAGGTTAGCAAATTCGAATAATTGTAAGAACGCAAAGCGTTACCAAGGCTCTCCTTGATTTCATGAGATAAGGATATGAAAAAGACATGCAGGCGCTTCAACATCTCCAGCATATTATAGAAACGCTCTTAAGCCCCGAAGGCTGCCCATGGGATCGCGAACAGACAATACAAACGATGCGTCCGCTAATCTTAGAAGAAGCCTACGAAGTTGTCGAAGCCATCGACTTAGAAAGCCGCGATAAGTTATGTGAAGAGCTTGGAGATCTCTTTTTCAATCTCCTTTTCATCATTCGCATCAGTGCCAACGAGCTTCATCTTTCGCTCGAAGAAGTGATCCAATCCGTTGCTGAAAAGCTCATCCGCAGGCATCCGCATGTTTTTGGAGATAGAACGGTTTCCGTCTCTGATAGCAAAGAGGTGCTACAAGTATGGGAAGAGGTTAAGCGTCAAGAAAAAGGCAACCACTCTTTTAAAAGCCAGCTAGACTCTCTTCCTAAAGGGTTACCGGCCCTCATGCACGCCCAAAAGGCATTAAAAAAGATGCGAAAAGCAGGCTATCAACAGCCATCTTCAGAGACGTCCAACCATCATACAGACGAAGAGAGCTGGGGTGAGCAGCTACTACAAGCGATTGAATTGGCACAGGCTTCTGGAATTGACGCTGAAATTGCATTAAAAGGAGCTATTTCAAAGCGAGAAAAAGCTTTTCGAACCTGGGAACAATCTCAAACTAGTTAACCTATTAAACAAGGATCCGCCATGAGTAAAGGAACGCTACAGATTCATAGCGAAAATATCCTGCCTATTATCAAAAAATGGTTATATTCAGACCGTGATATTTTTGTACGAGAACTCGTCTCTAATGCCTGCGACGCCTTGCATAAAGTGAAAGTTCTGCAAGATCAAGGAGTTATCCAAAAGAGAGAGCCAGAACTGCGTTTAGATATTGAGGTCGACAAAGAGAAGCGCACCTTAACCTTCCGAGATACGGGCATTGGTATGGACGCAGACGAGGTCGTTCGCTATATTGCTCAAATTGCTTTTTCAAGCGCTGAAGAATTTGTACAAAAATATCAATCTTCTACAGATGGGGATGCCTTTATCGGCCATTTTGGCTTAGGATTCTATTCAGCTTATATGGCCGCTGAAAAGGTCACCATTGACACCCTCTCTTATAAAGAGGGAGCTGAGCCTGTTTTCTGGTCATGCGATGGCTCGCAAGAGTATGAGATGGGAATGGGATCACGTAAAGAACGTGGAACAACGATCACTCTCTACATCGACAAAGATCACGATGAGTTTTTAGAGGCTTCTCATGTCAGACACGTTTTAACTCACTACTGCAGCTTCCTCCCCTATCCCATCTATTTAGGCGGCGACCGTATCAATGAAAAAGATCCTCTATGGATTAAAACTCCTTCAGAATGCCAAGAAAAAGATTATTTGGATTTCTATCGCCATCTCTATCCAGGCGAGCAAGACCCTCTTTTCTGGATCCATCTTAATGTCGATTATCCCTTCCATCTAAAAGGCATCCTCTACTTCCCCCACCTCAGCCGCCCACATGAGATGAATAAAAAGGGAATTAAACTCTATTGCAACCGTGTTTTCGTGTCGGATAATTGTAAGGATCTAATTCCTGAATATCTGATGCTCCTCCATGGAGTCATTGATAGCCCTGATATTCCATTGAATGTCTCCAGAAGCTCTCTACAAATGGATAAAACTGTCCGCCAGCTTGCAGGACATATCTCCAAAAAAGTTGCAGACAGCTTAAACAGCCTTTACAAGAGCGACAAAGAGCGATTTTTAAACTCGTGGCAAGATCTTTCTGGCATTTTAAAATTTGGTGCAATGGAAGATGATAAGTTTTATGAACGAGTAAAAGGCCTACTCATCTGGAAAACAACCGATGGAGAGTGGTTGACAGCAGAAGAGTATCTAGAGCGCTACCGCGATTTAACAAAAGATCGTCTCTTTTACACCCGTGATCCTGCCCATCTGACTCCTTTAGCCACACTTTATCGTGAAAAAGGCATTGCACTGCTTTGTGCTGACCAGGCAATTGATCCATTCCTCATGCAGCATATCGAACGAAACTTTCCTCCCGCTAAATTTCAACGTCTGGATGCCGCTGTCGACGACCTACTTCTTGATAAAGAGCGAGAGCAAACGCTGCTCGATGCCGAAGGACGCACCCCTGCAGGCCGCCTGGCCGATTTAGTCAGGCGCCATCTAGACCATGCGCATGTCGAAGTCGAAGCTAAAAGCTTAGCCGGCGAAAGCTTGCCTGGCCTAGTTGTCATTGACGAGCAGCAGCGTCGCTTCCGTGACTACATGGCAGCCTTTCAAAATGACAAGAGCAGCCAAGCTGCCATGGCAATGCTTGGCAAACGGACGTTTGTCTTAAATACAAACAACCCGCTAGTGGCCCTACTGCCTCAAATCGATTCTCAGCAACCCGAACTAGCTAAAGAGCTTGTACAGCAGCTCTATGAGCTAGCTTTGCTTGCTCAAAGGGAGATTGCACCTGAGTCATTAAGTGAATTCACCATGCGCACAACACGCATTTTAGAACAGCTCGCAACAAAAGCTTTAGCTAGTGGCAATGTGCCAGCTAAGCAGGCTATTGAACAGCGTGCTGACACCACTCCTATTATCGTCGAAGACTCTTCGACCTCATCCAACGGGTAATCTCGATGTATCTGCGCAGCCTTATCTTTGCTTTATGCTGTTTTATCAGCCATCTTTTCACACTGGAGGCTGCGCAGCCAATTGCCCTCTACCTAACTTGGCAACATGATCCCACCCAGACGATGACTGTCGTCTGGTTGACTGCTTTAAGCGATACAAATTCGCAGGTCGAGTTTCAGTCTGAAAAGGAAAATGAATCCTATTGGAAAAGGGCTCAAGGAAGTAGCCGTCCTTTCCCTTACCAATATCCCTGCCGCATTCATACTGTCGAGCTGACAGGCCTTTCTCCCAATACACGCTACCGGTTTCGCCTCGACTCCGACGGCACAGAACATGCCTTTGTTACCTTGCCGGCTAAACTACAAGAGCCTTTGACCTTTATCGAAGGTGGCGATTGTTATCATAACACTTTAACGATGGTAGAAGAGACTAACCGTATGGCTGTTCAATTTGAACCAGCCTTTGTTTTTCTGGGAGGAGATCTTGCCTACGCAGCAGGAAAGAGAAGCAGCTCAAAAGATAACATTCCTCGCTGGATTGCCTTTATGCAATCTTGGACAAAGATAATGACAACAAAGGATGGTCGTTTGATCCCTCTGCTCGTTGCGATGGGTAATCATGATGTGAACGGCTACGATGACCAGACGCAGGAGCAAGCACTCGTATTTCATCATCTTTTTCCTCTACCGCAAGGAAAAACCAGCTATCAATTGATAGCTGGAGACTACTTAAGTTTGACTGTTCTCGACAGCGGCCATTGCCAATCGATTCCTTCTCAAACGCAATGGCTAAACAGTGCTCTAGCTCAAATTCCCTCTTCCGCCTATCGCTTTGTCTTTTATCATGTTCCTGCCTATCCATCGGTACGCAGCTTTCACAATAGCACTAGCCGTTCAATCCGAGAATTCTGGCTTCCTCTCTTCGAAAAATATAGGGTCGACGTCGCTTTCGAACATCATGACCATGCCTATAAGCGCACACATCCTCTTCTGGAGGGCCGAATTACACCTCAAGGAGTGATCTATCTGGGTGACGGATCTTGGGGGGCGAAACCTCGAAAACCCAAAAAAGCTTGGTATCTAGCCAAAACGGCCTCTTCGCGTCAGTTTATCGTCGTCTCCCTCTCTCCCAAGTCTATCTCTTTTAAATCTGTAACACCACAAGGACAAGTCCTAGATGCTTTTGAAAAAAAGAGAGTAGAAAAGACAGAAACTGCAACGGCCTTTTAGCCTCTATAGTTTAGACGTTTTTATGCAACTTTGCATAAAATTGCTGAGATTATTGTCAGCAATCTTTTCAGGGATCGTCGCGGGAGCGACAAAGCTCTCAAATGTACTTAAACGTAGCGTAGGCTTTAGAGGTAATTGCAAAATTAAAAAAGGGACTTCAAAATTGTTGTGTTATGAGGCCCAACGGGCAGGCACAATACCTCTAAATCTTACCTATATGGGCGTCTAAAGCTATTTGGAGTGCGGTGACTTGT
>CAZZJE010000054.1:0-2466 GCA_964654295.1 uncultured bacterium
ACTCACTCCAATTGTTCCCAGGGCCTCTTTGACAGTATAAAGGTCGGTCGGTTCTGTCGTAATATAGTAGGCCTCTTCTGTTGCTTCAAAATCTTCTGCACCGGCTTCTGTTGCAGTCGCAAACAGCTCCTCTTCGATTGCTTGGTCGCGTGGAACTTCGATGATTCCTTTGCGATCGAAGTTAAAGGCGACAGACCCTGGCGAAGCGATTGTTCCGCCGCGCTTGTTTGTTGCGATTCTTAGATCGGAAGCCATACGGTTTTTGTTATCTGTCATTGCCTCAACAATTAAACCGACGCCGCCGTGGCCGTAGAGTTCATAAGTCACCTCGACATAGTCTGCCTGATCGGTATTACTAGCTTTCTTGATATTGCGGTCGACGATATCATTTGGCAAGTTAGCCTCTTTTGCCTTTTGTATGGCAAGTCGCAGCCTAGGATTAGCTTTAGGATCGGGTCCGCCAATTTTTACTGCACTGATGATCTCTTTGGCTATCCGTGAGAATACTTTACCTTTTTTCGCGTCGGCTCGCTCTTTTTTATGTTTGATGTTTGCCCATTTACTATGACCAGCCATCTTTTTTCCTTGCGTTATTACGGGTTAAATAGGCGCGCTTTGTTGTCTTGTATCCACTGCTGCGCCTCCCCATAGTGACGATACAACTTTTCTAATGCTTTAAACTCTTTACTATGGATGTGATGCATCCCTCTTGAATCGTAATAGGATGGGGAGACAAAATGTAGCATTTCATGATAAATAATGAATTCAATTAAATAGGGAGGGACATCTTTTCTATCTAGCATTCGGTGAACCTTAATCAGTTTAAGTTGACTATGATATAAACCAAATGTCAATTTACTTCGATGGCGCTTATTCGTATTTCCAAACCATGTGATTGCTAATTTTAACTTACCACCAAAATAGTCTTGATTGACTTTAGCATAAAGCTGCTGCAAATCATAGATTCTTCCCTTGGTTTTCAATTTGTCTGGGTCTACATGGTGAGAATAGTCTAATTTTCGCAGGCTTTCTTCAATAAACGCACGTATTGTTGGAGCAATATGTGCATTTTTTCGTGCAATATAGCAAGCTAACTCTTCCATCACGTTTTGGGGTGCTTCGAGAAAAATTCGATGCAAAGATACGCGTGTGCGGTCTGCTTCCCACTTCACACTTAACATAGTCGACCGATTGTCGTTGATCTTGATTTCTAGCTTATTCTTAGAATGAGCCTCTAGCTCTCGATGTAGCTCGATCATTTCTTGGGGATTTACTAAAGATCTTAAAGTCTCTTTAGGGCGCACTCGCACTCTTCCGATTTTTGTTACGGATGTTAATGGCATGTTAAAAATTATCTTATGATCGTTACAATGTATTTACAGGTACTTTTCCATAAAAATTCTACCGACAAACTGGCCATTTTCTTTAATCCAACCATTTTGTCGACCAAATTCTTTAAAACCTATCCTAGCATACAGTCGTTCTGCTGGATTTCCTTCGTAGACTTGCAGGTGCAAGAGTTCTAAGTTAAATTGGCTTTTTGCCAAGTGTTCTACATTGCGCAGCAATGCTGTTCCTACCCCCTTATTACGGTATCCGGGAGCTACTATCACTCCAAATTCGCACTGGTGAGCTAACTTTTTGTAGGGTTGCAAATAAAGCGTTACAATGCCGCAAGGCACTCCATCCATTACAGCTGTTAAGCTGCAGCGATAGCGAGCAAAACCTATCCAACGTGCCACTGCATCATTAATCTCAACCTCATCTGCCATTGGAAACCAGCGCCCTACTGACGGGTCACTCAGCCACTGTTTCAAATAAGGTGCATCTT
This sequence comes from uncultured bacterium, assembly GCA_964654295.1. GTDB lineage: Bacteria > Chlamydiota > Chlamydiia > Chlamydiales > JABDDJ01 > CAZZJE01. The sequence continues at coordinate 1,832 of CAZZJE010000054.1, forward strand.
CCATGACGGTATAACGCACATCTAAGTCATCTAAACGAACTTCTTTATCTACTTCCTCTACCACTTTACTACCTCAACCAAATTCTTTGAGATACGCATTTACAAACTCATCGATCTCGCCATCCATTACTGCTTGTATATTTCCACTCTCCACTTTTGTTCGAGTATCTTTAACCAAGGTATAGGGCTGAAAGACATAGTTTCTTATCTGGCTTCCCCAGGCAATATCCTTTTTTTCACCAGATAACTCTTTTAATGCCTTTTCTCGCTCTAATACTTCCATTTCATACAGGCGAGATTTTAGCATTTTAAAACAGGTCTCTCTGTTCTGTATCTGACTCCTCTCTTTTTGACAAGAAACCACTATACCTGTGGGGATATGTGTTATTCGAACAGCGGAGTCGGTCTTATTAACATGCTGTCCTCCCGCACCAGATGCTCGATAGGTGTCTACACGGATATCATCAGGCCGTACCTCTATCTGAATATCATCTGTTATCTCGGGTGTGACTTCAACTGAAGCAAAGCTTGTGTGCCTGCGTGCGTTAGAGTCAAAGGGTGATATCCTTACTAAACGATGAACTCCCTTCTCGGACTTGGCATAGCCATAGGCATAAGGACCCTCAAATTTCAGC
>CAZZJE010000054.1:2476-11304 GCA_964654295.1 uncultured bacterium
CGCCATCCTCGCTGTCGATGATTTCACACTTCCAACCGCGTCGTGTCGCCCATCTTTGGTACATTCGAGCGAGCATGAGAGCCCAATCGCACGCCTCTGTTCCTCCGGCGCCTGAGTTGATTGAAAGAAAACAGTTTTTGTCATCAAGCTCGCCAGACAACATTTTTCGTATCTCTAGCTCACTTAGCTCTTGGTCAACTTTTTCTATTTCACTTAATATTTCTTCATAAAATTCTGGGTCTTCTTCCCCTAATTCTTTTAAAATCTCTCTCGACTCTTCAAAGCGCCTTTTCAAATCGTTATATGGCTCTACCCATCCTTTTAATTTATTGCTTTCAGCAATTACAATCTGGGCTTTTTCGCTATCAAGCCAAAACTCATTGGCCTCCATCTGTCCTTCTAACTCTTTTAATCTTCGACTCTTTCCCTCTAAGTCAAAGATACCTCCACATATGCAATAACCTTCTCTCAATACCCTCTATGCGCTCTTGCCACTCAACGTTCATACATTGACCTACTTGTCTCGCGATCTCTTGTTTGCTCTAAATTTCTTCCTGAATCTCCATCATCTTACGGCATTTTATATAGATAATCAAGCGGTTGCGCGATGCGATCAAAGATCTAAATGGTTGATCAAGATTATTTTTTAAGCTGTTTAATAGCTAAACGTTTTAATTAGACTGAAGTGGGCGACAAAAACTAAATAGATTTAATTTCCCCTTTTAATATCACTTAGGTGCGTCAAAGAATGGCAGACAGCAACAAACTCAACCTAATCTTTATTAAATCTTTAAATCGTAAATAAATAATATCAAAACAAAAAAACAACCTATCTATCTAATTATGGCGCTAGTTACTAACAATAATCCATCTGTTTGTTTAGCAAATCTAAATCAAGAAGAACGTAATGTCTTATATCAGGATGTCTATAATAGCAAACCAGAGATTCAAAGATTACAAATCACTCTCGATACATCCGTTGCACGCCTTTTTCAGGTCTTAAAATTTTCTCCAACAAGTCCTGATCTTATTGCAGCGCGTACGAAACTGCGCTCTTTGCGTAATGAATACCTGCTTAAGATTATTCAACTAGGTCTGCCAAAAGAGTTTGAGGGGCAGGATTTAAACCTTTGTATGAATTCATCCTTATTAAGATATGCCGCTGCAATAGAGCCTTTATTATCAGCTTCTGGGTGGGAATATGTGGCTTATCGTTTATTCAACCTTTTTGGAAGTGGTTTTCATAGTGGAAACCAGCGAATGATCAAGGAAATTTTGGATTATCCGGAGATCCGAAATGGCCATAAGCAGTTAAGTCTGGAGGAGCAGTTAAACTGGCAAAGAGTCGATGTGCTCTATTCGGCGGGAGCAGCCATTAACTCTATTTGGTCCAAATGCATGAGTACGGCTACAGCCAAAGAACCTAGCCCACGCCTATTTTTAGAGAGTATACGTTCATCAGGAAAGCTATTTTTTAAGAGTTTAGAAAACTTAAACACTCGTTTTGAAGCGCAACTGGTTATTTGCGGGCAGGTATTAAATGATTTAAAAGCGCTAAACAAGATTGATTATCAAAAACAGGCGATTAAATCTTTAGAGACAAGTATTGAAACTGTGCAGGCAGCTCTAACAAGTTTTCGGCGCGTGATAAAGTCTAGGTTAAGGCTATTTAAAAAACGTTTAGAAGCTATTCCGATCTTAGATAGTTACACCGAAAACCAGACACTTTTAAGAAGAAGTGTGTTTGAATTAAGTCAAATTCAGAAGTTGTTCACCAAGCAGTTATCAAATTTATTTAAGGCTGTAAAAGATTCGTATGAAGTATTTTATAGAGGCTTACCTCAAACAATAAGGAAGGAGTATCCGGAGCTTAAAGCCAATCTAGCGGAGAGTAGTCAAGATTATTTTATTCAATATTCTAAAGAAGAAAAAAAAGCTCATGCTTACCAAATTGCTTATGCAAACTCGGAAACGGTTATTCAAAACATCTCTATAAGCTTATTAGCCGTAAATGATGATGATAAAGATTTGGGTGCGTGCACTTTAGCCTATTTTTTACATCAGACATATAGTTCTTTAGAATTACAAGTTCAGTTAAATGAGCCGTTGGATGTTAGTCCGTTACGCACGTTCTTGCGATTGATAATTCAACCACCTAGTGAAGCTATTCTTCAGCTTTCGCATTTGAATGAGCTTTTGTTAGGAACTTCTGCATCTGAATATTTAAAACCGATCTTTCAACATCTTGTCCAGCTTCTTAAAAATTACGCTCAGTTGCACAGAGAAACCTTTTTTTCTACCTGCTTTATTTCGCAGCTACAAATAAATAGTGGCTGTTTGTCAGAACAGATGGAGCAAGTTTTTAAACAGTGTGGGGAGAGCCCCGAGTTAAATTTAGATTGGTTAGAAGAAGAAGATTCGCAGAAGGGTTTGGACTCGAGCTCTCCTCCTCAAATTCCTCGAAAAAGGATCCAGCAAAAAACAGAAGCAGAGAAAGAGAAAATACAAGCTAGTGAAACAGCAAGTAAAAAGCTTAAGAGCAGAAGCAAAAAACCCTCGAAGAGAAGCGCGGTTGATAAGCCTCTCTTGACCTATTTCCAGAGATACCACCAAGCCAGTAAAAGTATGTTACAGGTTTGGAAAAAAGGGTATCCACAAATTAACAACTACATTTACAAAGATTGCCTACGTCATTTTAGGCTATTAGGAGCGGTGCGTGACGCAATGCTTGTTTCTAAGAGTCCTAAACCCATTTTTTTTACTTTAGTCAGAAGTGCAAGTTTAGCATTAGAAAAAGTATTAAAGCTGACCTCGCATGGAAGCAACAATCCAAAGGTTTTTCGCTCGCATGATCATATCCTGTTAATGAATAACTCCTCATTTTCTGAAGAAGCGAGAGAAAAGATACGCGAGACAGCTGGAAAGGTGAGATCGGGAGCGGCTTTTGTACGGTATCCTCATTTCTATCAGGAGCTCTTGCACTCTCATAAAGAAGAGATTCCAGAGACTCTGGAGTGGCTTTTGAATAAAACCCCCGAAAATGTCGATGCGCTTTTATCTTGGGAAGAAGAGATCATGACAACGGCTCATATAGCCCTTGGCATTCATGAAGAGGTGACAGCAGCAACGCATAAAATTAAAAATACGTGCAATAGCCTTTCCAAGTCATCTCAGAAAAAACTAACGCAGCTTTACCGCACTGTAGACTCTATTATTCAATCTTTAAAGCTTTTAAAAAGTGAAGATTCGGATGAGATCATTCTCAAAAAAGAGATCCAATTTCATTTAGAAAATTTAAAAGAGGTCTTACAAGGATGGCTTGACGAACAGGATAGCCGGTTACTATGGGTTTACGGCGAGGCTATTTTAACCCATCTTCAGGCACTAGATGAGTTGATAGAGACTTTACTGCATTACAGAGTCGAAGGCATTGTCTTGCGTCCGCAGCATGATTTATCTGAATGGCGGGAGCTGCTCAACCAAGATTGGGATGAGGATGAGCAGATTATTTGCTCCGAGTTAAATATTGATTGGGGTGCTCACTACGTGCATCAATGGTTGCATCACTACAAAGGAAAAGCTGAAGATTTGCCGATGGCGATTTCGTGGAGATTAGACGCTGAAAGATTGTGTCGATACAGTGAAGATTATGCCGAAGGGTTTATACCAAGCGACGAAAAGCCGATTCCAGATCCCATGGAGTTATCGGAGCGGCTGCTTCATTTAGTTGAAATTGTTTTAAGAAGTGCAAGGAAGCGGTTAGCTTGAAGGTTTAGGACTACGTATTCTTAAACGCGGCGACAAGTCGCCGCCTGGAGATTGTACGTTTTTGTTAAACAAGGTTTGTGTTTGTTTTTTTCACCACAGAGATCACAGAGAAAGTTTTGAGGGCATAAAGCAGTAAAAATGTGCCGCTGGTATTTTGCCAAATACCAGCACTCAAGCGAGCATATGCTTCGCATCTACTCACATAGACTGTTAGCTAACCTTTACGATCTCTTTGATCTCTGTATTCTCTTTGGTGAAAAAATAATTAGCTATTTGACCCAATTATTCATTACCTAAGTCTTTTTCAAGACAAAGTCAAGCAACTCTTTTAATAGTTTTAAGCAGGTTATAAAGGCCATTGAGCGAAAAATGTCAAATTTAAAACACTTTTAATAAAAAATTAAGTTTACAGTTTAGAACGATCTTGTTATGCATCAGATATATATAGATCGCAACATGACATGTTGCCTTTGATTAGGTAACTGGGCTGATTAAGACTCTAGATTAAGTCTCAAAGCTTTTTAGTTATCATAACACATTTATCAACCGCTTTAAAAATGTCCTTAGAAACCATAGTTAAACTAACATATGGAGGCGTTATGGCTACAAAGCAATCCGCAACTAAAAGTACGAGCAGCAAAAAGCAGAGCCAAGGCAAAAGCTCGACAGGCGGCATGAGCCGTTCAGAAGCAGGCCGCAAAGGAGCGGAAGCACGTTGGGGAAAACAGGGAAAGAGCCAAAAGAGCACACAAAAGAGTGCAAGCTCCAAGCTATCAACACGTGGTCAAAGCGCTAGCGCGGGAATGAATCGGCAAGGCAAAAGCACAGCTGGCTCACGACAATCGAGCAGTCAATCGGCTCGAGGCCGGTCGAATTTAGGTGGAAATACAAGTTCTAACCGTGGCAACCGTGGATTTGAAGAGAGCGAAATTGGTTTCAGCCGCCCATCCAGCCGAAGCCAATCTCAAAGAGGCCGTGGCAGCTACAGTGGTGGAGAGACGAGCTCTGGCCGTCAATCCAACCGTGGTCAAGGATCTAGCCAAAGATCTAATGGAAACCAGAAATCTAATGGAAGCCAAGGATCTAGCCAAAGATCTAGCAGCCGAGGATATGGACAAGGTTTAGGAAATCAAGGTTATGGAGACCAGGGCTTTGGCGAGCAGAGATCTGGCAGCAGATTCGGTTCTCAAGGATATGGAAACCAAGGATACGGCAACCACTCTTATGGCAGCCAAAGTGGTCGTAGAGGAAACCAAGGATCCAGCAACCGTGGAAGCCAGACAAGAGGCCAGACAAGAGGTCAGCAAAGTAATCGTGGTTATGACTATGGCAACCAAGGCTTTGGTGGCGGCGACTACGAAGAGGAGCGTTACAACCGTTTAGGCGGCCGAAACTATGGTCAAAACGACCAAGACGAATATGGATTTGGTGGACGTCTAAGCCGACGCAGTGAACAGCAGCGTTGGGGACAAGATTTTAATAGCTTGGAAGATATGGAAGAAGATGAAGAGTTCGATTGTGGAATTGACGAAGATGAGACAGAAGACACATCTTTTGGTCGTTTCAGCCGTTCTAATCCAGGACGTGGCCGTAAATCTTCTCGTTAATCGATAGTTTCCACCCTTCAGGAGCTTTGAGGCCTAGTGCCTCAAAGCTCCTTTTTTTCTGTTGACAGCTTCTTAAACCCCTGCTATCGCAATACTTCAAATTTTTGAAGGCATTGTTATGGCATACACATTTTATCCTCTTTTATTAGATTCATCTAACAAGCAGATTGCAGAGCAGCCTAGAGCTTATCGATCTTTAACTGAGCGGCATATTCAGATTGTTTGGTTAGAGCAGCGTTTGAAAAAAGCGTTAAAAACAGAAGATGGGAGTGAAGTTGAAGTCATTTCGCCTGGGATATGGAATTTTTGCGCAGGACCTGACTTTTTAAATGCGCATTTGAAGATAGGCAAAATAGAGTATCGCGGGGATGTAGAGATTCATTTGACGGAAGAGAGCTGGTGGAAGCATGGCCATCATTTGGATAAGCGGTATAGCGATGTCGTCTTGCATCTCTTTTTATGGCCGGAAAAAGAGTTGAGCCACCGTGACAAACCAGGCTTTTCTGCAAACTATCGAATAAGTCTTCTTTCTTATCTAATAGAACCTTTAGAACAGCTCGTTGAACAGATCGATTTAGAGCTCTATCCTTTCCAGCCCAGAAGTGAGCCAGGCCGTTGTGCGAAAGAGCTTTTTTCTAAACTACCCGAGCAGCAGGTTAAAGAGCTTTTTCAAGAAGCCTCCTATTGGCGACTGTCTCTCAAACGCAAGGCATTAATGGAGCAGAGCGGAGAATATAACCGCGCAGCGCTATTGGGTAGTGTAGAAGCGCTGGGATATCCTAAAAATGCACATACATTTAGACAGCTTTTGCAAATTTTAACAGAAGATCTTTCCTTATCTGAAGAGCAGTTGGTTGCAAAAGGATTGGAAAGGATGGGATATTTTAATGAACCCTACCTTACTCGCTGGGGAGAGCATCTCTATTATCAAAAGCTGATGAGCTATCGGGATGGGAAAGAGAGAGATTTTGTTAACCTCTCCTTTGATCATACGCAAGTACGTCCGCAAAGCCATCCCGTCCGTCGCATTGCCTTAGTTGCAAAATGGCTTAAGGAGCCGCATATTTACCACACCCTATTTGAGCAAGTAGAGAAGATGTGGAAAAACAGCTGGAAAGCACTCGATGGATGTAAAGGAGAGAGACAGCTTTGGAAGCGATTGAGAGAGCTATTTATAGAACCTAACGGATCGCATTGGAATCATCACTATACATTTGAAAATCGATCTAGAGAAAAGAAGTTACGTTTAATGGGCGATGAACTTTTTCAGCGTATTTTATTGAATGTTTTAATTCCCCTATTGGAAGGAAAATTGATAGAGCGTGAAAGCATTGCAGAGTTAGAAGCCTGCCATCGCTTTTATCACTCTTTGAAGTCTATATCAAGTAGCAAACGAGACTATTTACAGCATCGGCTACTAAGTTTTAAGAGAGGAGAGCAGCTGCTCAAGCATGCCGACATCGAGCAGGGAGCGTTGCAGCTGCATCGAGACTTCTGTTTACATTATGAGACAAGTTGTGAAGGGTGTCCTTTTATCAATCGTTATTACAATATACGAGGAGGATAGAGTGGCAATACTAGCTGCAGCGGCGCACAAGATTGCAAAAGGAGCAACAGTTACCTTTCGAGCTGTGAAGGCAATAGTCATTTGGCTAGGGCGAAAAGTTGTTTATGGGATTCAGCATGGCCTTATTCCTTTATTGCAGAAGGCATGGAAGCTGATGAGGACAGGCTATGGAATGGGAGTTACAACCATTGGATTAAGTTTAATAGGTTTAAAAGTAGCGGATTTAAAGTGTATGCAGGGAAATAGGCATCGCCATGCGCGAGTCCTGTTACAAACCCTGGGAATTTTGGGACTCGTTACTGCTGGAGCAATGTTAACACATGGCACAGCTGTGTTATTGTGAGGGATTGAGTTGGATTCGATGATTGGAATCAAAAGCATAGCTGACTCCCCTCTTCTCTTGTCTTATTGGAGTTCGATTGCTGATTAGATTGCCATCAGAAGACATCGAGAGGGATAGGCACTCCCCTGGAAACACTTCAAAGGTATGTGAACCAGTGATTGTGACATCTTCGGCAACAAAGCAGCTATTTTCATGCAAAATAATTTGAATACACTCTTCGCGAAGAATCTCATTTTTCCAATAGTGATGGGGAGATGAACGATCGATTCCTCGATTTTCAATGCATACATTTTTAAGTAGACATGTTGGCAAGGGCTTACGTTGGAATAGGAGTGCTTGATCAAGAATATGTAGGCTGCCATTTAAAGAGAGATTAATACAAGTAAGATTGGCTATTTCTGCGATTAATTCAGCATTTTCATGTAAGACCCCTCCCTTAATTTTTTGTTGAATAACCTCGTAGATAGGCCCAAGAGCGGGATGATAAAGGAAAATAAAGTTAGGGCCTTTAGTTAGATACTTTTCAATAGAAACGAGATTGGGAACGGCTACTTGGCAAAGGTTTAAAAGATGGCGATTGTTAGCTAAAAGATCGTAAAAAGCGCCTTCGGGAGTTTCTATAGGCGACTCCCCTGGAAACCATTGCCGTTTCGTCACAGAGATTGTTTTGATTCTCTCATTAAAAACTAAGAATGTTTGTAGCTCCTCGCGTGTAGGAATAGCATGGTTGAGAGGAAAAGAGTCTTGAAAAGCCTCTGCAATATTTTGCATGGTCGATTCTAAGCGGCCTGCTCTAAGAGATTTTATTTCACCAGAAAGAGAAGGAACCTCTACTTTTGTTTTGAAGTTTACTAAGGGAGAGGGAAGAGGGATTTTTTTGATGCCTTCTCGAATTGCTTGGATAGAAGCAAAGAGCAGGTTGGTGTTGGCAGGAAACTGACGAAGCGTCTCTAGATTAAAACCCCATTTAGCAAAGTCGGTATATTCAACATTTGTGATACAGAAAGAGCGGGAATTGGGAAAGCGCTGTTCCAAAAGCAGATCAACACCCTCAGCAGTTTTAGGTAAAGATGGACAGGCTGCGAATCCGAAAGATTTCTGTTCATGGATTCCATAGCCAATTAAAGCAAGCAGAGTTTGATCGATAGAGGCGATGGGGTTATTGATTTGTCTGATAAGCAGATGGCTTTTATGCATAGAATTTAGCCAATCGAACACCCCTTTATCTTCGGCTAAGTGCCAGATAACACCATGGCCTCCTGGCTTACAGGATAAAGAGAGTGGGCCGTTTGCAGCCCATTGTCCCTCTTCATCAATCAAAGGCACTTGTGGCTGTGTAAAAAAGAAGAAGAGATCGGGTGAGCGGCCAAACCAGTCATGCTCCTCACAGAGAGTCTTCATCCTTCGGTCATTCTCTTTCTCTGTCGAGGTCATGAGAGCAAGAGGAATTTGAATAGATCGACCCGTTAAGCTCTCGTAGAGAAACTCCCAAGCTTGGACATCTCGAATTAACTCCTCTAACAGAGATCTCCCCTGAAAAGGC
>CAZZJE010000055.1:0-11301 GCA_964654295.1 uncultured bacterium
ATAATAGACTGTTTTATCTAAAAAAATTTTTCACCACGCAAATCATCGAAGAGCCTTTATTTCTTCGATTACTTTTGAATTCAGATTTTGGCTACGAATGGTTTTTTTTCTGATTGCTTCTTTGAATTTCTCCACTGACTTATCTTTCATAGATATTCCTGAGTGAGTGAAATGAAATCCAAGAAAATCAAAACCCTCTTTTAAATGGACGATTTTGGTTTTCTCTGCACTAAGGCTTAACTTCATTTCTCCTTCTAAAATCTCTTTTGCTAAAGCCAGTGCCGTCTCAGCCTGTTCTTTGGTTTTACACAATATGACAAAATCGTCTGCATATCTGACGAATTTGTAACCGGCCTGATCTAATTTGTGATCAAATCGATTTAGAATGATGTTCGCTAATAGAGGCGAAATCACCCCTCCTTGTGGTGTTCCTTTGGTGGTGGGCAGAAGCTTACCTTCTTCCATCACCCCAGACTTGAGAAATTTTTCGATTAAGCTAAGAATATTTCCATCCGCGATTTCATTGGAGATTTCTGTCATAATCAGTTCGTGAGGAATATTGTCAAAGAATCCCTTGATGTCAGCGTCTACGACATATCGGTATCCTTGGTTTAAATATTCCTTTACCTTATGCACGGCTTGATGACAGTTTCTTCCTGGTCTGAACCCATATGAATTTTCGTGAAATAGTCTTTCAAATGTAGGATTGATCAGACTTCTCACAGCCTCTTGTGCAATTCTACATGTTACGGTTGGGATACCGAGTGGACGCTTTTTACCTTTTCCTTTTGGAATGTATACTCTTTTTAGTGGTTGGGGTACGTAACTTCGGTTCTTCAGGCTTTGCATCAAAGTCTCTAGATATCTTCGCTCGCACGTTGCAAACATATCTATTGTCATCTTATCAATTCCAGCAGCCCCTCTGTTGCGCTTTACCGCTTTATAGGCATTTTCCATAAGTTTTAGGTCAATCCTTCCTGTTAAAGAATGGATTTTACGTTTCTTCGGTTGCATATCGTGATTTTTTCTCACATGTTGTTTATGTTGGAAGATATGTATTGAAATACGTTGAATCCGTTTCTTAGCTTCCAGAGCTCTTTCCCGTGACGGACAGGTAATCTGCGTGATTCGGTAAGATCCGGGCTAGCTTGATCCTTGCGTTCCAACTTCTATCTTCTCCTCTCTTAAAGGTGTGTCTTTCGTTGTTTTTTTTCAACTACTCTGACACGCTGTGGCCCCTAAATAGCATCTACTTTGAGATAGTCTATGCTAACCTTCGCTTCATGGCACTTTTTCGGCTTTGCCTTATAGTACTCATTACCTATCTAGTAGGACGAGTGGGTACCTCATCGGTGGATATATAAAACCATTTTCTCTCGGTGATACCATCAAACACCTCCATAGCTCTTGATCAGTAACTGTCTTTCTAATCAGGAAAGGATTATTATCCCTAGCGCTTCACCTCACTCCGGTAGCTGGCGCGCATATGTCGGCCGAAACATGATACCCCCATGAGTCGTGTTACCTGGCCCCTTCACAGTCTGCCTTACGGTTGATTTCTGCTGGCTCTTCCCTCTTTCGAGTTCTGGTAACATTTTCTGTACGGAGATCAGATCCGCACAGGTAGGCTTTGAGGTAGTTTTTTTTTTTTTCTCTCATCCGTTTAAGACTTAGTTTTATATACCGCGCGATTCGCGCGGAGTGCGGTGACTTGTCACCGCTTTTTGCTCGACTCGACTTGTCGAGGCGTTAATAGGATGGTTGTAATAGGGGCACTTAATCATATACGGCATATAAACATCTCGACAAGTCGCCGCACTCCACACTCTGGCGCGTGGTTGGCTGTCTTTAAGCTCTCACTCCAAATTGATTTCCAGATTCGTATCTCCTAAGTCCCAAATAAAAAATTGTCCGAGCAAGCCATAGAAAAAAGCAGGCAGAAGCGATCATTCCAATTAGCTTTATCCAGCTAAAGTCACGGATAATTTCAACGGGTAGGTAACCAATAATCCCTGCAGGCACCAGAGTAAACATGACAACTTGCATAAGGCCTGAATAGATATTTGTTGGATAGAGAGCAAATAGAAAAAGAGAGTCGCAATATTGCTTGGAGAGTCGCTCAATGGCTCCCAGCCAGAAGACAAGGCTATGGGCAATGATGGCAATAGAGGTGAAGACTGCGCACCCGCATAAAATCGAAAGAAAAATAAGAAGTAAAGTTGCTGGCGAAGTTAATTGACCAATAAAAATTAGCGCTAAAGAGGTCAAGAGATGACCCCAACCTTTTGATAGGGATCGAGAGCCAGCAATATAGAGTAATAGATTCTTTGGCTGAGTCATAAAGGAATCCAAATCTCCACTAATAATTGTTTTAGAGAGATATTTTACCCCTCCAAAGCAGATCTGCATCAGCCCATAAGCTCCCATTCCTACAGTCATTAAGACGACCATTTCATGCATTCCCCAGCCGCCAATATCTTGGAATTTATGAAAGAGGATCCACCACATCGACAAGAAAATCAGATTGTTGAAAAGCATAAGCATCGATTCGGTTAAAAAAGCACCTCTTTTACTAATGGTGGCTCGCATGCTGGTTTTAAGCAGGGCAAAGTAAAAATCTAAAGTGTGACTCATCTTTCAGCCTCCCTGAATATTTAAAATACGCAGTCCTCGGCGGTAGAGGCTGACTAAAGCTAAGATAGCTATCGCATACCAGACCGCTAACATCGTCGATAAAAATAGGATCTGCTGCATGCTAAAGTTTAACGCTAGAGCGCTGCGTTCACTTAAGATTGCAGGAAAAGGTGTCCAGTAGGCGATGGCTTGTATCCACTCTGGATAGGCAGCCAATGGAAGCATCAACCCTCCCAACATAAATAGAAGCTTTTCCCAAACCCAAACGCAGGGTCCAATATCTTGAAGCCAAAACGATGAGAGTCCAATAAGCATATGAAACAGGATGGCAAGAGAACCAGCAGCTAAGGCCAAAAGAAAGCTTATACCTATTCCCCAAGGTGCAAAAGGCAAGCTTCCTACCTTCCAAAAAGTAAACGCAAAGGTAATCAAACCCAAAATTAAAAGATTGATGCATAGTTCACCAAGAGCTTGAGCGAAGCAAGAGCCTAAATAGGAAATGGGACGAGGCAACAGATAGGCTAGCCTTCCTGAGTGGAGGTCTGACTCGATTTCATCATCAATCGCAGGAATCGCAATCAACACCCATTCATTCAAGGCAATATACCAGAGCAGCTCTTCGGAAGAAAATGTCTCTACGCCGGCTTTTGCAGCAGCAATTTTCCATAGATGTTCAAAAATAAGTAGGCAGGTAATTAAAAAAATTCCCAGTCCTACGAATAACTTATAATTTTTTGAAGCATGGCGCAGCGACAGTTGAAAGACCTTAAGATATTTTTGCATCCTAGACCCCTTTCCCTTGCAGATAAAGCAGCCGAATGACCTCCTCCATTGATGGATCTTCGATCGTTAAATCTTTGACAGATGTCTTTCTCAGAGCTTCCTGAATCACTTGGTCAATGGGCGTCTGAGTGACATCGACTTCACAGCTGAAATGATAGGGCTGGTTTTCTAAGACAATCAGGCCAGGAAGCCTTAGATCAAGCCCTTCCGCCTCCGTTAAAAAAGTGAGACGCTTGCGCTTGAGATAGGTGCGTTTCAGCTCTTTTAATGAGCTATCCCAAATGATTGTTCCATGGTCGAGTACGATCACTCGGTCGCACACCTGTTCGATGTCGGCTGTGTCATGGGAGGTAAGAAATAGCGTGGTTCCATGCTCTTTTGAGAGACGATTTAATAGGTCGCGAATCATCAGTTTGGCGTTGATATCAAGACCAATTGTTGGTTCATCTAAAAAAAGGATTTTAGGGTTGTGAAGCAGACTAGCGACTAATTCACAACGCATCCGTTCTCCCAAAGAGAGCTGACGCACAGGCTTGTTAAGTAAATGAACGATTGAAAAGAGCTCTGTTAGTTCATGTAGGCGAATGTTAAAAGCTCTAGGCTCAATTTCGTAGATCTTAGCTAAAAGAGCAAAAGTATCGGATGGTGGAAGATGGTACCAGAGCTGGGAACGCTGTCCAAAAACGGTTCCTATTTTATAGCCTAGTTCATGGCGCTGTTTCCATGGAACAAGCCCCATAACGGAAACCATTCCAGATGTTGGGTACAAGATGCCTGTCAGCATTTTGATCGTTGTTGATTTTCCAGCTCCATTGGGACCAATGAATGCGACGCGTTCGCCGGCGTTGATAGAAAAGGTAAGATCCTGGATGGCAGGAATCGCTCTTTTTTTAGGAGAAAAAAGAGTTTTAAAAGCCCCAAAAAAACCTTTGGAGATTTCGCGGGTATAGAAAGTTTTATTGAGCTTCCTCAATTGAATGATAGGAGCCATGGTGAGACTCTTAGAGTGTACGTAGGGGAGTTGCCTGAGATAAAAATTGTTCTTCTGTAGAATAGTCAGCTTGTCCGGAAACAAACGCAGTGCTTTCCCAAGGAAGCGTTGTTTTAAGGGAATCTAAAAAGGTGATTTGCTCTTGATAACCTAACTGTTGCTCAATAAAAGTAAGATCGAGATCCAAAGATTGCTTGGTGCAATATAAGCGGCTTAAACTGGGTAGAGGCGCAGCCTCCTGAGTAATAATGATTTTTCCTTGCCAGCCACTCTCTTGCCGCAGCAGCTGCAAAATCTCTAAGATAGTAGGCATCTTTTTCTGAGCTACATGAAAAATTTGCCCTGAAGCCTGCTTCTGTTCTGCTGCCAAGCAGATTGCATCGACCGCATTGTCAATATATCCCCAGCAGCCTTTCCAGCTGGCAAAGGTCTCATCAATTGCTATTGCAGGACATCGATCCCACATCTGTTGTAGGAATGGCAAGAAGCGATGCTGTATGTCCCCAGGCCCATACATCATCGGCAGACGTACAATCGTTGCTTTGATGTGCGAGGCCTCAAGAGCTAGCCTCTCTACCTCTATCTTTTCATAAAACTTATTTGTCCAACTTGGAATTGGAAACGGTGCATTTTGATAAAGATAGCGGGTCTGTCTTAAAGGCGAGCTCTCCTTGATGGGATGCTCTTGAATTTCGCCCAGCTCTCGATTTAAAAAGCGATCGAATGCACGGTAGACATCGCAACTGCTAATGACCACTAAGCGTTCTGTAACTCCATCCAAATGCTTCAATAGAGTGTGCATATGTTGGCTGTCGCCAGCAATGAGATCGACCACAATGTCGGGTTTAAATTGCTTTAACCGCTCTCTCCAAATCTCTGCTTTTTCAAAAGGGCAGATAATTTGCTCTACAGAGGGTAGCGCTTCCGTTTTTAACGGATGCCTGGCTACAATAGCTAATGCGTGAGCCTCTTTCCACTCCTGGATCAATCGCTGACCTAAGAATCCAGTGCCACCAATGATTGCAATCTTCATCATATTCTCGAAATTATTTCCGAATAGTAACAAATAGACAATATTTATGGGATTTTTTTGTTTTGCTTGCTAAAAGTGGATTAAAATTTAAAAAGGATATCCCATGAAGATTGCACTTATTGGAGCATCAGGTTTTATTGGGTCTGTCATTTAATTATTGGCAAGGATGGCATCAGCCATATCTCTAATCAAGATTATGCAATTGCTTTGTTAGATGAGTTAGAGCATCCCCAGCATATTCGCGAACGATTTACAATTGGTTATTAAAAGTACCTATTGCCTAATTAGACGCAAATTTTGGGGTGCTGACTCAAAGTTTGACCGGAAGGGATTAATATCTAGCCCACCTCGCCGCGTATAGCGCGAGTAAACGGTTAAACAGCTAGGCTGGCAGCGTTGCATTAAATCATAATAGATTTGCTCGACACAATGCTCTGCAAAGCCACTATGTGTGCGGAAAGAGATAATATATTTTAATAGGCCCTCATGATTGATTTTACGGCCGCGATAACGGATGAATAGCGAGCCCCAATCTGGCTGCCCAGTGGCTAGGCAATTGGATTTTAAGAGGTGACTATGTAACGTCTCTTCAGTCATACAAGATGAGGTTGTCAAGAAATCTGGCTGAACGCGATAGGTAGAGGTTTCAATATCTAGAGTGTCTAAGCAGATGCCTGGTAAGTCGTGAAGGAATGTAATTTGTCGCGATTGCTCCGTGTATAAAATGACTTCAACTTCTCCCTGAACTGCTTCTGAAAGGTCTTTGGCTAAAATATCTTGAACCTGCTCAAGAGAGTGAAAGCTCGTTTGATTGAAAGAGTTAAGGTAAAGTTTAAATGACTTAGACTCGACAATACAGGGGGTGTCATAAGGAATTCTAAATTCAGCACATGCGACCACTGGCTTGCCATGAGCGTTTAGCCAAGAGAGCTCATATCCAGTCCAGATATCCACACCCTGAAAAGGTAGCGGAGTGGGTAATTTGATTTTATCGCGAGCTTGTTGGCGAGAAATTGGAAAAAGTAAGCTAGGATCATAGCTGTCACTATAGACTGTCGGTTGTCCAAGCGGAGAGTTTAAAGCCATACATTAATACTCATTTACACTGGTGATAAAAGTGATTGTTAAGATTAACTATTATAGATTTAGTGGCTCTTTTTTTCCATTTCTTCTTTCTGCCTTGCAAAAGCTTTTATCTGTTGTTGCAAATCAGCAAGCGGGGGAATGGTTGGCTGAGTCATTCGAGCGCCAACTCTTTTAGGCCAATGAGTAGGGGTTAAGTCGGGTAGACGCCCCTTTACAAACTCAGCAATTAATTCGCTGGCTTTTACAGAACGCCTTTTGTGCATGAGTGGGTATTTTATGTCGGCAAGAGGATAGTCTTGCCGAACAGCAACTAAAAAGAGAGGGTTTACTTCACATTCCCAGATTTCTAATAGCGGTAGATCAATTTCAAATGTTGAAAGAGAATCGTGTTGTGCCCATGAGCGGTCGAGGGGCTTTATACAAAAACTTTCGACTAAATGTGAATAGGCAAGAAATTGATTGTGGAATTGATGGGAAGCCACAAAAATTTTCTTTTCTCCCTTCTCTTCTATATTGGCATAATAATGAGGAAGTAGGGCTTCGTCTCCATTTTTCAGCATCACTGCTTTTGTTTGAAAAGTGGTCAACCAGCATCGAATTGTATCTTTTTGCTCTTTAACCGACATATTGTTTAAAGAGGGAAGTGATAGCTTTAAAAGCTCTTCATCATTCAGATCAAGTAAATATAAGGCGATATTGATACCCTCTTGAATAATTTCAGGCTGAGATCGCGTCTCACGAGCCTCCTTGCAATGGTAAATAATCGGATACAAAAAGGCTCTAAGATCTTTGCCCTCTTCTCCGGAAAAGAGATTGAGAACTTTGACAAGGCGGCAAAGCTCTATTGCAGGCATCAGTAACCGATATGAAGAGTCGGATTGAGGCAGATAGGTGAGATCGCGTACTCGCTTACGTATTCGATGTGTAAGTTCCCTATTTTCTTTAGGATTTTTGGCTGACAAGCTGCTCGCATGATAGGCAATCGCAAGTAGAGATTCTGCCGTTGGAGCAATGGGGTCGGTTTCCCAGTTAAAGTTTATGTATCTCTTTGCTTCAATAGCAATGACTTCACTATTCTTCCACAACTTATAGTCATTCTGCTGAGCTAATAGGTGGAACTGCTCCAGTTTTTTTGCTTTTTTAAATTTGCTTTTAGGCTCGGGTTGCTCCTTGCGCTTATGAATGATCTGTTGGCAAGGAATCTGATTGACTAATAGGTGTGTCGGTATACTACTCATAAAAGGCTATTTGGCTGGGAGTGTTATAATGCTTGAAGCATAACTCGGAAGCTTTTGTATCTGAGCTTCACTGGTGCCTTCCAACACCTTTAATAAGGGCTCATTGGATAGGAGAGGATTTATTTTTAAAGTCTCTTGAAAATAAGCATTGATCTCATCCTGGTTACTAAAATAACGCATCAAAATGGCGTTAGCCATCTCAAGCAAGAGTTGAGTGGCAACCATTAAACGTTTATTAGTAGTGGGTGTCTCTTTTTGAAGATGATAGGGCAACGAGGCAAGCTCCTCTCTATTTAACTTCTTCAAAACTCGATAGACCAAGAGCGGCTCATTGGGTACAGCCCTTTGATCTAGATTGAAATTGCATCTGTCAAAGGTGTCTGGGCCAATCTTAACAACATAGCTACTTCCAGGAACTTGACAGCGTACAAAATCAGAATAGACTAACTCCTCTTCTTTTGGCTGTTCTGCCTTTTCCAGAATAAAGTAAGCCATGATACTTAAAAAACGTTGGCTTAAATTTTTATGAACAGAGGAGTCTTTGGCATTCTTTAATTCATCTAAGAGCGGGGTCGATCTTGGATCACTATCAAATTGCAAAAAGGTACGAGTTGCTAAAGCATATTTATAGAGAAGTGTCTGAACAGATTTAAAATTGTAGACTAAAAATGGCTGAACACCAACTTTTGTTCCGAAAAATTGATCATTTTCTTCTTTCATGCAATTAATATAGCCCCATGTATGTCTAAGCGGCGGTGGAAGATTGTCCAATCCAAACAGCTGTTGAATCTCAGCTAGCTGGCTTTCACGAGCTTTCTTTATGGCAATTAAATCCGCATTTGATTGCGTGAAATTAGAAATGCAAGAGTGATTAAATCCTTTTAAAAAACCTCTTTGGATGGCTTTTTGAGCGATGTGTGGAGCGTCGGCGCAGAAGCCAAAAAAACGTTCTGAGCTGAAATTAGGGATGGGTGTATCAAGCTCCAGCTGAATCCCTTCTCCTTCGGGATGCCAAGGATTAAGCTCAGGATGCTCGGCGTATAAAAGATCTAAATGATTCGTTGCTGTGCAATAGTCACTAACCAGAGAAGCGGGGATTAGTGTGGGTTCATTTAAAGATATCGAGGTAGTCGACGTAGTGGTGGCTATAGGTGGACTTACAATTACTATGGGGGACTGATTCGCGGAAATTGAAGGCGGGCTGGCAGCAGGGGCGGCAGGTTGAACGGGAGAGGCACGTAATTTCTTTTGGAGAGGCTGCTTGTCGGGAGATGAGCTATGCTTCGTTGAAGATGTCGAGGTACTAGTAGAAGGAGTAGTTGAACTTTCAGGTGAATGTCTCTTTGTTGAAGCCTTTATGGTTTTTAGATGATTTTCAAGACAATGAGTAAATTTTTCATTGTCTGATTGTATGTCAGATGGGTTGTTGCTTCCTGACAACTTAAGACGGCTTAAGAAAGAGTTGTATGGATGCTTTGTTTTTCTCCATGCATCTAGGATTTGTTTTGCAAAAGGGAGCTGGGGGTGCGTCATCACTTTTATACGTAAGAAATTAAGTTCTTGATCACTCAATTCTCTCTTAGAAATATCTGACAACAGGCTTTCAAATATTAATTGAGCGTTTTCGGCACGAAGGGGTCTTTTCAAGATGAGACTAAGTTCAGCGTCTGTAAGCAATCGCTTGGTATTGGCTTGGGATGGTTTTAGAGGCTGTGCTGTCTGAGTCTTTACGGCTGATTTAGGGGCTGCTGGCTGCTCCCGGCAGGTGTGCCCACTATTTTTTGTATGCGGTAGAATCGATCGATAGAGTTGGCTTACTCTGACTTTATCCTCCTTATAACGTTCAGAAAAAGTTAGCTTAAGATCAGGGAAATGTTTGGGAATAAGCAGCGTAAATTTTTGGAGGTAATAAGCAAGAAGCTGGCTTTGGGCTTGAGGAAATATTTGAACTGTTTCACTTAGTTTCAAGCTTTTTGATATCTCTGGCTTATCTGAAAAAAGTAAAAGATGTTTATGGATAGGTTTTTGAAAGGAATCAAAAGCACAAATAGGGATTTGGTCTTTGAATTCAATTTTAATGGTATGGCTTGGTGCAATCGGATCAGAGCGTGTGCCAATGGTTAAGATATGCGAACTTTTTCGCCACTCTAAAAAAAAGGGAAGGGCTAACATATGTGATAGATAGCGCACATCTAAAAAAGTGTCTACAGAGACTCCAGAAAAAGTAAATTTAGGAGCGGGGTAAAGGCTCCTGCCCGATTTAGCAGCTGCAACTAATTCGTTGATTGAATGGTTAGTGTATGCGCATAGATTTACAAAATATTTTGGAAGGTGAACTTCCTCTCCCTCTTTTAATTGATTCAACCAATTTTGACACCTCTTCCGAAGAGCTAAACAGTGGTCTGGAAAATTTGCTTCCTTAATGATGTGAGATAGCTCCGGTATGTATTTAAAGCCATCCAAATTTTCGATGCATAATTCTAGTATGTTTTGAGTCGACAGCCAATCCGGATAATGGGATTTATGCATGCATTCCAATGTGGAATTGATGTCGTTGTAAAGCTCTTTTTTTACAATTGCTCTTAGCTTATTGCATGAATCTCTATGATAATCAGAGAGACTTACAAATCTAACTAACTGACCTTTTTGCTCTAAAGAGAGCTTCGAAATCATTAAAATAACTAATTTTTCTATCTGATCTTCTAAGGGCTTTGCAGAGTCTTTATTTGGTAAATAACGGGAGTGAGTATAGAGTTGCCAAAGGTAGAGGATCTCTTTATGGCTAATGCGAAGAGGAGTCTTAGCTGTAATTCGATGATGATATTGTTGTAAAACTGTCAATAATTGCTCTACATAAACCTGAGGATTCGCTGAAATCGCCGCCTTATCGCGTGTTAAAATGCTTTTGTCTGCTTCGATCTCGTTAAATAATAGAGTGATTAATTCTTTCGGCTGTAGAAGAGAACTTTCATGCCAGAGGCTCTTATCTGGAATCAAAAATAGATCCATATACTTCTCATAACTCTTTCGTTCTATATAGGCGATCGTTGAAGAGCTGGAAGCCTGAGGGATTGGTTGGGGACTAGGAAAACCTAACAAGTTGGAGCGAGCCGTAGCTGCTGAATGGCCGTTACTTTGATTAGTTTTCGTAGAAAATAGAGGGGTGGGCTTAGCCGCAGGGCCAACTGGCGGAAGGTTCATATTTTTCCAATAAACAAGGATTTTTAAAATTGGGTTTAGATTAATAAAGTATTGTTAATAAATTATAAAGAATTGGTTGTTGAGGTGTTTGTTTTGTGTGGTTTATTGTAATTTTAGATTTTAGATGTAACTGTTCGATCTAAAGGAAAATGTGGAGTGCGGCGACAAAGCTCTCAAATGTACTTAAACGTAGCGTAGGCTTTAGAGGTAATTGCAAAATTCAAGTTACACGGAGGAAATTTAGTAGCCGATTGTTTTGTTAGGCCTCGAAGAGGCCGGCACAATTTTAGGCCAGGTCGTAAGGCCTTAGCCTTATCTTTCTGTATGTTTGATTT
>CAZZJE010000056.1:0-8739 GCA_964654295.1 uncultured bacterium
TATCGCAGGAATTCACAATCTGGAGCTACCATAAACAATTTCGAAAGAAGTCTAATTCTAAAAGGGGATGCAGCTGGTAAAACAATCGCGCTTGAACTTGTTCATTCGATTCTTTTCCACAAGAAGCCGCATAGACAACTTTATCTAATGGACGGCTCCATTGGTAGGCGATCCAGCGTTCCGCGTGGAACTGTTCCCTTGAGCAAGAGTGCTCTTTTTCGCCATCATAGAGAACAGCCTTTGGAGGCAAGCATCCCCAATATTTTTTAGGAGTAACAAGCCCCCCCCCACGTGGTTCCTTCGGGAGAAAATTGAATAAAAAAGTCTTGGTAGACGCAATTTTTAGTTGTTAAGTAATTAATAAAAAACACTTTGTGGGCATGCGAATCATAATTTCTATGTTTGTAAAGCAGCTTTTCATTTGATCCGATCCAATCTTCTAATGTTCCGCCAATCAGCCTGATTTCCTCAAAAACATGGTGGCTATTTCCGGCAAGAGTGGAAAGGATTCCTGGAAAAGGATTTTCTAAAGTTAGAGGAATGGGCACATATAAAGGTGTCACTTCAACAAGCTTTACAGTAGTTTCCAATTCAAAATCTAGCAACTCCATCCCTTTATCACGGAACGGTTGAGAAAGAAGCTGGCGCTTAATAATTTTTTGATGCGTCAAGCGCTCTGTTTCCACAACACTATTTGTTGCTCGAAAACCTTGCTTATAGTGAGAGTTGTGAGGGAATAAAACTTGATGGACATCTCCTAGGTCTTCTTCTTTGGAGGTAAATAGTCCCTTAAATAATTTAGAAATGCGTGGGAGTGAGGAAGATTTTCTTCGTTCTCCAGCTAGCTGATGAATGCCTTGAAAATAAGCTTTCAAGAGAGTTGTTGATTCACCTACGCTAAAGTCAGACATCGAGCGAATGATCGTTAGCATTGTCGGTTCAAACTCTCCCTCTTTTGGCTGCTCGCTGTCAGAAAGATAGGTTGCCGAAAAAATTCCTCCTGCAAAACAGGCATCTACATAGAGCGAAACGGTATTGGCTGTCTTTAAAAATTGGTAGAGCTTCCTAAATTGCTCTTGGCTTAAGCCTCCTACGCTGTAGTGGTTGCCATGGCCTAATAAGAGCACATGCTTTTCAGCTTTTGGATTGGGCGCGAAAAATTTGACTAAATCGCGCAGTCGAGACCTCTCAGACGAGCCTTGTAACACCTCTTCTAACGAGATTGGATGCAAGCGATCAGCGGCAAGATCATAGTGAGAAAGTGTTTTTTGTAAAGAACAACAGGTATTTAAATGTTTCGGAAAAAAGAGAACGAAGGCCTGTTTACCATCTTTTGGAAGCAGTTCAAACAGCAACCACTCCTCCTTTTTCTGATAAAGTAACTTCGCTATTTCTATTGAATAACTGACTTCACCCAAATTTTTTGTTAGGGCTTGTTGAGAGCCCGAAACAAGAGAGCGGGAGGCAATGATGGGAACTTTGGCTTCAATCGCTTTGATGAAAGAGTCTGTATTAGCCCCATTATGATCGCGGGCATCAAAATCTAAAATAATCACTAAGTCTAGAAGGGGAGGGTGATTTACGGGCTTAGTTGGAGAGAGCCTTTGATTCATTTGAGTTTCTAAAAGACGCTCGATTCTAAGCACCCTTTGCCCTAATTCTTGGAGACGTAAAATAGGTGGGGCATCTGGGTTTGATAGATTGCAGAATGATTCAATCTCTTTTAAAAGCTCTATTGTTTCAGAGAAGTGATGATCGCTTTCTAAGCGCGCCGGAATTTTTTGGATCAGTTTATTAATCTTTAGAGAGTAGTGATGTCCTTTCGACTTTACGGGCCACAAAGAAGAGATTGGGGAATTCCATCTTCTTAAAAGCTGAATTTCAGAATAATATGGCTGCATAAATAGTCCTATTTTACTTTTTTAATTAAAAGTTTTTAATAGCAGCTTGCTTAAAAAAGATTATAACTAATTAAAGAGTGTTTATCGGAGGATGGGTTTAATCTTTCGATTTAAATTCCAACCCATGAGAGGCAACAAGAAATGGTTTTCCGTTTTTAACTTCAATGACTAAAACGGCACAATTTTTCAACTCAAATTTACGATAGTCGATTTCATAACTCTGCTGTGCAGAGAGCGCGATAAATAGCGTTTTCAAAAAGCCTCCATGAGTCGCTACAAAGATGTTTTTTCCTAAGTGCCTTTTTTCAACTTCCTCAATAAATTCATGAGCGCGTGCATAAATAGAGGTAAGAGGTTCTATTTCTTTATCCACAACAAACGTAAACTTATCTTTAAAAGATTTTTCTCTGCCGGAGTTATAGAGTTCTTCTCTCTTTTTTAAAGGTTCGTAAGCCTTTTGAGTCATTCCATCATAGATGCCGTAAGATTTTTCATATAAACGTTCGTCTGTAGAAATGGATGGAATAGTTCCGTCCTGAGACTCTTTTAAGATAATCGAAGCCGTTTCAACAGCTCGGGAGGAGGGAGAGCTATAGATAGCATCCCATTTGAATGAAAAGTTCTTAAATTTCGATCCTGTCTCTTTGGCCTGCTCTCTGCCGAGATCTGTTAGATTGACTTCTCTTCTTCCCGCAACCTCTTTTTTGACATTACTCTCTGTTTGTGCATGGCGCACAAAGACAAGACGCGTCACATGGTTTGTCTTACCTGCTTGGCGAAGATACTCAAAGGCATCTCTCTTTATCCAAGGAATGGCTTTAAAATCTCCGGCTGACTCGATGTAACATAATGGAGGAAGCGTTGCTAGATAGTCTTGGATAATCACTTGTTGAACCACAAAAATAAGAAGAATTGTTTTTAAAGATTTCCAACTCATTTATTCGTCTAAAAAATTAATAAAATCTTAATAATAATGTGATTTGATCTTTAAAATCAATTTAATTTTTTTTATTGAGCTATAATGAAACTACATCACAATTTTTCAGCAAAAAAGCTATCAGATCAGTTTCTTCCTGCCATTCCCAAAAAATCTAGCTCCCGCCCTTTTTCTGGATGGATTTACAGTCGAATTTTAGCTAAAACGCAAGACACCCATCCCTCTTTTTGCAAAAAAGCTGCTTTAAGCGCTCATATCATCTGGTTAGTCTTATTTGTTCCATTAGATATGGCATGGAATATGGTACTCATTCCCCTTACTTTTGTCGCTCTTCCAATTAAATACACCTTTGGCATGATTCCTAGCAAAAGGTCTCATATTTGCCATGGGTTGCCTGGTGTTAAAAACTGGTTGGAAGAAATCAAACTAGTGTTTGTTTGCGCGATTGAGGTCGGACTCTTGCCCGTTGGCTGGCTATCTCCTCGCCGTTTTGCTTTAACCCACCATAAACTAGTTGGCTATGAAACGTATACCTTGAAAACATGCCACAAGTCTCAACTTAATAAAAATTCTAAAGGCTCCATACAGATTTCTCCCCCTCCCTCTCCAGTTACCCCATTGAGATCTTCGACAAGTTCTCTTTCAAGCCTTGACATTTCTCCTCGAGGGATTGAGTTTATTATAGATGGAGATACAGATAAAACCGTTTCTTCTTCTCCCTCTCCAGTTAGCCCATTAGAATCTTCGACGAGTTCGCTCTCAAGCCCTGACATTTCTCCTAGAGAGACGGAGCTTGTTATAGATACTGATAAAACTGTTTCTCCCCCTCCCTCTCCAATTACCCCATTAAAACCTTTGACAAGTCCACTCTCAAGTCCTAAAACCTTTTCTAGAAAGAACGAAGCCAAATGCTTTCCCTTGACAAGTCAAAGTGACGACGCATTCTCTGACAACGAGCTGTCTTACTCTAGCTATCTCCAAGTAAGCCAATTAGGAAACAATTTAATATCGAATGATGCTCTTTCAGATCAATTCCCAGACCGCTCTCTTAGCAGCATCGCCACCTCTCCTAGCGGATCGGTCTTGCCTCTTAACGAAGCAAACTGGATATCTCAAAACAATGGGACAGGATCCACACTTATCGGACAAGCTCTTAGTTTAGGGACAACAGCCACAAATCTCTTATGGGGAACTATTACCAATCGCTTAAACCCTCCAAGCAGCGCCTTTGAAGCTACACTAAATAATCCGGGTACCCAACTAGATGGATATATCCTACAGTGCTATTTAAAAGGGTTAAACGAACAGAATCATAATAAGGCTTATGTGATCCATGACTTTTATATAAGCGACTCATTTGGAATTGCGAGTCATACTCTTGAAAGTCTCAAAAAGCAGCTTAACTTCCACAAACAGATGCTCAACTTCGAACAGACTATTGTGATTCCTCTAGTAATTCCTGGTACCTCTTTAGTGGAGCGCAATCACATCGTCGCTGTGTTAATCGAAGATGGACAATTAGAATATTACGACTCAAAAGGCGTCTTTAGTCAAAATATTAATTTATCAAACGGACTTACTCTTTTTCAAATGCTAACAGTTATGCAGCATGTGTTCTGTGAGTCAGCAAACCAATCTCTCAAAATTAGGGAAAATGGGAAGACGCATCAATTCGACGTTAATAATTGTGGGGCCTTTGTAGCTAAATTTATCCATGATCGAATTGCGCTCAAGCACTCCTTTCAGCAGATTTGTAATGGAGAGGTGACTGATATTATCACATTTAGAAAGGGCATGCTCTCCCTCGCTCAAAGAGGCAGCCTGATCTATTAAGTGATTAATAACCTCTTAAGTGACACCATTGACTGAGCTCTTACCGATAAGTTTGTCGATATTAATAATTAGCTTCTCGGTTCCCAAGAAGGAAAGCGCTTTTCTCCCGATCCTGAGGAGATCTTAGTGACTTCTGGTTGGTTGAGATTAATAAAAAAGAGATCAGTTCCCTCTTTTGTTACTGTATTAAAGACCAAATGGAGGCTATTGGGCGCCCAAGAAGGGTTTTCTTTATGGCCGCTACCGGCAGTCACCTGGCGTTCTCGTTTGGTAGCTAGATCATAGATCCAGATCTGTCTGACACCTTGTGTTGTCGCCGAATAGGCGATTTTAGTCCCATCTGGCGACCAAGCAGGCGAGGTGTTATCTTTATTTAATTTGCTAATCAATTCGGCTTTAATTTCTTTAAGAGGCGTTCCCTCTTCGGGAATCGTGATCACATAAACTCGCGGTGTTCCATCTTTAGAGGAGACAAAAGCAATCTTTTTACCATCCGGACTAAAAGTGGGTGATGCCTGCACCGCTTGTTTGGCTGAAAAAATTTGGCGTGGCTTATCACTCTTTCCCTGATCTGGCTGGAAGGGCAATAAAAAGAGATCGGGATTGCCTGTAATATCTCCAATAAAGGCCAGTGCATTTCGCTTCGGTGAAGTAGCCGGCATCAGCTGGTTGCTGCGCATTAAAGTGATACGCTCGCCCTTCTTTTCTTTTAAAGAGGCTAAATAGAGCTTTGGTTGGCCTGTTTGATAGGAGACATAGATGTAGTTTTGTGAGGCATAACCAGGCTTTGGTGGCAGGTAAACGGGGGTGATGCAGTAGCCGGCGTTATCAGTTAATTGTCTCGCATTAGCGCCATCGTAATCACTCTCCCATACATCCGAAGTCCAATCTTTTTCGCTGCCCTTCTGTTTTCTAACCGTGTAAAGCAGCTTTGTGGAGGCAATGCCATCGCTACTAAACATCACTTTGAAAAGTGCATCCGAGATCTTATGAATCACTTTGCGGTCATCGGCTAATTTTCCCGTCAGAGGCTGATCTTCAGACTGCTTGACCCACATCCCATTGAGAGCAACTAATTTGACGGAGAGTGTCTGGTTGCGAACGGTTGGGATGATGACATAGGCCACTCCATCTTTCAGCCACTCTTTAACTCCAGAATCACGTAAAGGCAATAGTTGAGCCGTTCTAGCATCCATTTCTGAGTTGACATCAACCGATTTTGTCATTCCGTTATGACTGAAATCGAAACGGATGACTTGTTCAAGCTGTTTGAGATAGACTCGATCAAAACCAGCTTCTTGAGAGGCAATGGAAGCAATATAAATGGGTAAAGGCTCGCGGCTTGTTTCCAACCGCACGACAATTTCAGGCTCTTCAGCTGCCCATAAAGCCGTTGAAGAGACGGGATTCCAACAAGAAAATAGAAAAAGGCTTAATAGGAATAGATAATGCATTATTTACTCATTGGTTAAAGTCAGCAGAAAAGTATGTTGCTCTTCTCCCACAAAATTTTGTCCAAAAGGCATAAATTGCAACTCTGGCAGGCTTTTTTCGACATAACGGCGGTTGTCACCATTGATTGACGAGAGAATCTCCACCTTAGCTACGTGACCATTGCGCTTTAAGGTCAAACGCAGTTTGACTTCTCCATAAGCGGGAAGGCGCAAAAAGAGTTTCAACCTACCCGCCAATTCTTCGCAATAACTACATTCAGGTGCAGATAACTGCTGCTGAGAGGAACCCAGCGATTCCAAGGAGAGAAGTGTTGGGGAGGTAGTCTTTAATAACGAGTCGGACGAGGCGAGCGGTTTAGAGAGTGCGGTAGCCTCTCCTTTACTTAAAGTCGATAAAGCCTCTTTAGCTTCCGCTAATAAAGCTGGATTTGGTCCAGCTGGACGAGCAGGCGTTGCCGGCGTTGAGGTCACAGGTTTTTCAATCGGTTTTGATGGAGCCGCAGGCTTTGCTTGTGGAGCGGGATTGGGTTTGCTCTCCTTAACGCTCTCTTTGGTAGGTGGCTTTTTGGGAGTCTCTTTTTTTGGTACCGGCTTGGATGCTGGAGTCGATTTGGATGGGGTGGCTGCTGCTTTTGGTTCCGCTTTTTCTGGAGCTGCTGGCTTGGGTGGCGGAGGCTTTACCTCCGGAGCAGCTACTCGAGATTCGCTTTTTGGTGGATCTTTAGGCAGAGGCTTTTTCTCCTCTGTTTTTACTGCTGGAGTGGGAGAAACGGCACTTTTGGGTGTAGAGACAGCAGCAGCAGCTTGTGGAGCAAGCTTAACTGTTTTAACAACGACTGCTTTAGGTGTGGATTTGCTTTTTGGAAGGGAGGGCTGTAGCCAAGCGATGAAGAGGAGAAGCAGATGCAAAATAAGTGTAGTCAGAAGCGCATAGCGAAAGAGTGGATCTTGCGAAAAAGAGGCATAAGAGGGAAATTGCAACTGATTCATGAGGGCTGTAGCAGAAGGTCCATTTCCTCAAATCCGGCTGCTTCAGCTGCATTTTTGACACTTTGATAAGTGCCGAAGTGCGCTTTGCGGTCGTGAATTAGACGTAAACGTCCATTGGGCTGTTGCTGTTTTGCACGTTGCAGCAATAGTGACAGCTGGTCTAGCCTGATCGGAATGTTTTGAAAACGTAAGCTATTATCTCCTAGAACCTGCAAAGTCAAAACATTCTCCTGTTGAGAAATAGGCGCAGGTAGACTGGTTGGACCCGCATCGGCTAACTCAATCTGCTCCATCTCCACCAAAGGAGCAATTAAAATAAACATAATCAAAATAACAAAGACAACATCAATCAAGGGAGTTAAGTTAATCGTCGGCTCTTCGACAGCATGGCGTGTTAAACTCAAACGTTGGCGCATGTTCAACTCCTCATGCTAAGTCCACCTGGCGGTATTGGATTTCGACAGAGGATAAAAGCTCTTGCGAAAAGCAGTGCATCTCAGTTTCAAAATCTCGCACCCCTTGTTTTAAATAGTTATAACCAATCAGGGCGGGAATCGCATCTAACAGCCCCAAAACTGTTGTAGCTAGCGCCAAAGACAATCCTCCAATCACCGCTTGAGTGCTGTTTCCTCCTGTCTGAGCTTGCATTTCAGAAAAGCTGATTAAAATCCCCCAAACCGTTCCCAATAACCCTAAAAAAGGGGCTAATGTGACTGTAGTCGATAAGAGAAAAAGGTGCTGCTCCAGCCGTTTAATCTGCCATGCAATCCCAGTAGAAAGCTGACTAGCGACAAAATCGATATCGGTTGGAGATAAATAGACCGCTCGACTATCTTCCAAATTCGACCGCCCAAAGGTGCGGTTTTTATTGAGAAGCTCCAAAGTCTGCGATTTTAAGAGGCGATAGAGTTCAACAAAGGGATTTTGTGTCTCCTCTTCCAGTACAACATGCAGAGGCTGAGGCTTTTGTCGACGAAACTGCTGTTGAAATTCTTTGGAAGCGCGTCGAAGTTGAATAAGTTGCCAAGTTTTATAGATGATTAATATCCAACTTAGTAATGAAAGAAAAAAAAGAGCAATAAAAATTGCCTTTCCTAATAGATCAGATTCTAGATAAGCATCAAAAAATGGATTACTAGCTAAAAAGATATGATTTACAAACATCTTCAAATCCATTAAGATTGCATGTTTCTTTGATTAAGAACCGCATAAGTCTGTTATTAACCAAACTTTTATTCTGTCGGTTTTTTTCCTAAAGGATGCTCCTATTGTGAAATAAAGGGGAATCTGGGTCTAGAAAAAAGGTAAGGAAAAAGGGTTTATGTTAAAAAATCAGCTTAAGTGGTTGAAGCCTACAAGGATGGATTTATGAGACAAACTCTGTACAATTGGATTGGAACCCTACTGCTTCTCTTCTTTTCAGCAGCTCTGATCGCAAATGAAGGGGAGGAGTGGGAAAACTGCTGCTGTATGCCGCTTGGAGACCCTGTCCGTGCAGAATTAGTCCCTGAAACGAAAGAAATCAAACCAGGCCAGCCCTTCTGGTTAGCCATCCATTTAACCTTAGATGACGGCTGGCATGCCTATTGGAAAAATCCGGGTGATGCTGGAATGCCTCCAACGA
>CAZZJE010000056.1:8749-11103 GCA_964654295.1 uncultured bacterium
AGAA
Source organism: uncultured bacterium (assembly GCA_964654295.1). Taxonomy (GTDB): domain Bacteria; phylum Chlamydiota; class Chlamydiia; order Chlamydiales; family JABDDJ01; genus CAZZJE01. Next base: position 8,754 of record CAZZJE010000056.1, read on the forward strand.
CTCAACTGGCCCTATCCCGAGCGTTTTGTGGATGGTGAGATTGTTGGGTTCGGCTATGAAAATGATGTGATGCTGATGGCAGAGGTGATTCCACCTGCTGAATTAAAAGAGGGAGAAACTCTCGATTTCAATGCCCAAGTGCAATGGGTTGCCTGCTCGCACGATACCTGCTTACCGGGCTTTGCTGATCTTCAGCTTTCGATGCCTGTGGCAAAACAATCGACTCTTCATCCTACCTTTGCCGATCGATTCACAGCTGGGCGCCGCCAGCTTCCAACCAGTGATACCGCTGTCTCTTTGGAACAAGATGGCGATCTTATCGCCCTCTCGTTACCTTCCGACAGTATTCCCAAAAATAGCCCTCAGCCCTATTTTTGCCCCGATGTCGACTCTCATCCCATGGATTACCATACGCCGCTTAAGCTAAAATCGTCCGAAGATGGAACGCTTGCTTATCTTGTCGATGTCAAAGCGGAGCAGATGCAGGAGTCGGAAGATGGACGCAGTTTAAAGGGCGTTTTAGTCTTCAAAAATGAAGGTGACAGCTCAAAGACTTTTGCCTTTTCCGTCGATGTCCCGATTTCAAATGCTGTTGTATCAGATAGTGGTTCACTTGTAGATTTTGAAAATGAGTTTGAAGGAGGCATTGCCCTAGCACTTCTTTTTGCCTTTTTGGGTGGCCTATTTTTGAATTTGATGCCGTGTGTTTTGCCGGTTATCTCCTTTAAAATTTTGAGCTTTGTCAAGTTAGCAGGTAAAGACCGCAGCTTAACCTTTAAACATGGGTTAGCGTTTGCAATAGGAGTTTTGGTCTCCTTCTGGGTTTTAGCTGCTGCACTACTCCTTCTACAAACCTATGGCCATGCCGTGGGCTGGGGATTTCAGCTGCAGCAACCTCTCTTTGTTGCGACTTTAGTGGAGATCATTTTAATTTTTGGATTAAGTCTCTTTGGTCTATTTGAATTTGGAGCCTTTTTCGCCTCTTGGGCTGGATCACAGCATCCTGGTTCTAATAAAAAAGAGGGGCTTTCGGGTTCCTTTTTTAGTGGAGTATTAGCGACTGCAGTGGCTACTCCCTGTACAGGCCCGTTTTTAGGGTCGGCTGTAGGCTTTGCAGTCACTCTGCCAGCTTTTTGGGCACTCCTCATCTTTACAAGCTTAGGCGTTGGAATGGCCTCTCCTTATCTACTGTTTGCTGGCTTTCCAAGCCTGTTGCGCTTTTTGCCTAAACCCGGCCCTTGGATGGTAACATTTAAAGAGCTGATGGGCTTTGTCATGGTGACAACGGTCTTGTGGCTTGCTTGGGTCTTTGCCTCTCAAACGGGAACATTGGCTTTAATTCTTTTAATGGCCTCTTTCCTTGTGATGACAATCGCCTGCTGGATTTATGGAAGATGGGGATCTCCCATTAAGCCACGTCGAACACGCATGATTAGCTATATTCTCACTGCCATGACGCTATTTATGGGTGGGACAATGCTCTACCAAGCGTCTACTCTTCCTGAATTATCTGCAGCTACAGAAAGTGCCCAATCGGCAGCTCTTGCGGCGGATGAGTGGGAAAAGTTTTCTGCAGAGCGTGTTCAAGAGTTACGTGCACAAGGCATTCCTGTTTTCATCGATTTTACCGCCAAATGGTGTCTCATTTGCCAAGCGAACCATCTCGTTCTTTCTGTTAACCAAGTGGCCAAGAGGATGAATGAGCTTGGTGTGGTTAAAATGAAAGCCGATTGGACCAAAAGCGATCCAGAAATCACCAAAGAATTACGTAAATTTGGACGTAATGGGGTGCCTCTCTATCTTCTTTATACGGGAGCAGATCCTAAGCAAGGACCCACTATTCTGCCTCAGGTATTGACACCTGAAATTGTGCTGCAGGAGCTGGATAAGATTCCGGCGAAGAAGAAATAACGGAAACAGAGATAGCACGGTTCTCAGTATGCTAAGTTATATTTTTGGACTTGTTTAACGATTAAAAATTTAATTGTTTAGGGAAATATTACATTGTTCTTTTGAAAAAATTACAGGTTCTATTGACCAATGCAAGATTCAATGATCTTATTGTTAAAATTTTCGGTTCTTACTGTCGTTGCAATTGTATTTTCACTGTTGTTAACGGATACAATTTTCAGGACGATTAAAGCGTATGGAGAAGAAAGCGACAAACAAAAAAAGAGAGCTGTGCAATGCTTACTGTTTTCCGTTCTTTATTACCTAAGTATTTATGTTTATATTGTGTATTGGCTTCTTTTTCATTAACTTCAATGCCACTACATTCTTTTAAACAATTTAAAACTATTTGGAGTGCGGTGACTTGTCACCGCTTTTTGCTCATCTCGACTTGTCGAGA
>CAZZJE010000057.1:0-11036 GCA_964654295.1 uncultured bacterium
AAACCTTAGAATGAGTCGTGCAATATAGTTTTTTACTACCGACTGAACGCTCACAAATAGGAATCTAACGAGAGTAACGTTGAGCGACTGATCAAAAGTTTAAAATGGGGAATCTTAATTTTGTTACCGACTAAATTGGAAAAGATTACTAGTCGGATGAGTCGCCTATCTTACGCAAGCCTACAACTCAAAGAGATCTTAATATTTTTGTAGGCGTTCTAAGTTTTTATAAAGAGTTAAAAACTGATCTAAAGAGAGCTCTTCTGCTCGAGCGGAGGATGTGCATCCCATCTCCTCTAAAATTTTTACAACTTGGCTTGATGGATAAATGGAATTCAGTGCCGCTCGCAATGTTTTGCGTCGTTGGCCGAATGCTTGCCGAGTCAGATTAAAGAAACGTTTTAAGTTGACTGCTGGAAGAGCGGCATGGGGTTTTAAAAGGACGACAGCCGAATCCACATTCGGTGCAGGATAAAAGCAGCGTCTTCCAACATGACACACATAGATAGGTGTAGAATAGAAGCGCAAAAAGAGACTCAAAGATCCATAGATTTTACTTCCAGGCAAAGCTGTCATACGGCGAGCAACCTCTTCTTGAACCATCACAACCAGATGAGTGACAGGTAGCTGCGCCTCTAATAACTCAATTAAAATGGGAGTGGTAATATGGTAGGGAAGGTTTGCGGCAATCTTTAAAGAGCGTTTTTGTTTGATAAAAGGCGCACACAGCTCCTGCAAGTCGCACTTTAGGACATCTTCACAGACAACATTTAAGCGCAATCTTGTAGGCTCTAAACGAGCGAGTTCTTTGGCAAAGGTATAATCGCGTTCGACAGCCAGGACGTGAGCCCCTGTTTCCAGCAGCGCTTCGGTCAAAGCGCCGGGGCCAGGACCGATCTCTAAGATCCCATCATCCGATTGCACTTCGGCTGCAGCAACAATGCGACGAATCACATTGCCGTCGATCAAAAAGTTTTGAGACAAACTTTTTTTAGGAGAGACCCCAATCGACTCGAGCCATGCCATCAATTCTGTGGGACGATAGAGCGGCATCGACTCTTAGTACAAAGTAAAGGGTTTAAAGTTATCCGGGATCTTTTTGGAAATCTCTTCATTGTCCACGTGATAATTTTTACGGAGCTTAGCTAAATATTTATCCATCTCCTGTTCCATCTCTTTCTCAACTAGCTTCTCTTTTAACTGCGCCTCTACTTCATGGAAAGGAATGATTCCGCCTGGATCGCGGTTTTTAACGTAGAAAATCCTAAAAACTTTAGCTTTTTCTGCGCGGCTTTGCTGGACAATCGGATGGGACACTTGGCTAGCTTTCATTGGACCTACGATGTCAAAGTAGGAGGCGGAGATCTCTTTTTGAGCATGTGTCATTTCATCCGAAAGATTATATCGGACGCCGCTGCTCTCTGTGAGTAGAGGTTTTAGACGATCTTCTAAAGATTCAACTGGTACTTTTTCCTGTGTCAATAAACGATGCGCTTCATTGGCGGCTTCCGCCGCTAAAGTGGGGTCTTTTCCTCGGAAAGAGATGACTCGATAAGTCCATTTTTCAGGACGGATGTTTTCCTTAGAAAACACTTCATAAGCATCCCGTATTGCTTGCGGAGTGATTTTGCGCTGTGCTTTGCTATTTACTCTCACATAAAACATGCGGCGAATTAAAATATCGCCTTTAATCATTTCCCAAGCCTCTTCGTAGTTTAATCCGGCTTTGTCAAGGTTGGCAATGATATTGGGCCCAAATAGCTCTTCCATCTCCTGACGGATATCCCCGTTGCTGATAGGAAGCTTATTCTCTTTCGCATCTGTTAACACCAGCTCTTTATCAATCAACTCAGACAGGACTTGCTTCCAGCTCATATCGTAAAACTGAAGACGGACTTCTGGCATATGAATATATTGAGGGTATTGCTTATAGAAATGGACATCCATCCGCTTCATCACATCGATCACTGAAATTGGCTTCCCGTTGACTTTCGCTAAAATGCGATTGTTAACCAAGATATGCTCTTTCCCTGACCCTGCGTTAGAGAGTAACCCCTCAGCGGCAAAGAGTGGGGAGGAGAAGAGGGAAAAGGCAAGGATATATAGAGAGAATTTCTTTATCACGGCAGCCTCAAGTGCAAAAAGAGAAAAGTGTAACAGGAAGAAGCTCTAGGCGCAAATCTTTTTTCTCCTTTAGTCGAATGAGAGTGAATCTTTTATGTTTTAGGCTTTTTCCAAGGTTACACCAAAGAAGCCATCCATTCCCCCTTCGGAAAGAAAAGTTTTTAGAGGTGGAGAAACAGGGGTTAAACCGTGTGTTTTGCATAAAAATTCCATTTGCTCTTCATTCTCTTCAGGCAAGAGGCTACAGGTGCTGTAGACGATCTTTCCTTTTGGTTTAAGAAGCGTGAGTGCTTGTGTGAAGATCTCCCTCTGCAAGGTGACGAGTTTAGGCAGCGTTTCCGGGGTAAACCGCCACTTCATGTCGGGATTACGTCGTAATGTGCCCGTGCCAGAGCAAGGGGCGTCGACTAACACCCAATCCATTCGCCCACTCAATGTTCGTAGAGCACGGCTGTCAGGTTTTACAAACTGCACATTTTGCAAGCCCGCTCGGCTCATGCGTTTGCGCGCCTCTTGCAGTGCTTTAAAGCGTACGTCATGCAAATAAATCTGTCCTCGATTTTGCATTAATGCACCAAAAGCCAAGGTTTTACCTCCTGAACCGGCACAAAAATCACACACCTGCTGTCCTGGTGCCGCTTCAACTAGAGCTGCTAAAAGTTGGCTGCCTTCATCTTGAACTTCAAACAATCCCTGTTCGAATTCTGGCAAAGTGAAGAAGTTTTCTCGCTTATGGAAAATAATTCCCCATGGACTCTCAAGGCACGGAGAGACTTCATAGAGGCGTTGCCAATGGTTGAGTAAATCGTCACGTGTTGTTTTAAGAAGATTGGCACGAACAGTTGTAGGAGCTTGTGTGTTGCAAATAAGAGCCATTTCAATCGCTCTGTCTGTTCCATAGGCTGCGTCTAGTTTCTGAAAGAGGAGCTCTGGCATGCTAATTCGAACATGCAGGGGGATCGCGCGATCTTTGAGATAGTCCCTTGGATTTAGCTTTTTCCAAATGTCAATGCGCTCTTTCCAGTTAAGATTCGAGCCACCTACATAGTCAACTAAAGCTCTCCACCGAATCAATCCAAAAACATTTTCAGCTATATAAGCGCGGTCTTTGGGGCCTAAGGACTTATTCTTTCGAAAGTAGTGATACAAAAAGAGATCTAAAGGCAGAGGCTGCTCTTCATAGCCTGCAAAGAGTTGAATCAGATGAAAGTCACGATAGGGAACTTTAGGGGAAGTTGGCATAAGTCTCGTAAAATAAAAAAAATATAAAAAGATTAACAGTTTCTATAATAGTTTAATAGAATCAGATTTTCTTTTCCTAATGAAAACCATTGCTATGGAACATTCAACCTGAGTATCATCTGTCTCGGTCTGCAAGAGGGGGGATAGAGGCTGCATGTCTATAAGTGAAACGAGTGAAAAATCAAACAGACGAGGGAGCAGGCTGCTTCTTTTGATTCTCTCTTGGGCAATTGTAGCGATGGGGCAGCCTGCCTGGATCTGGTGGTTTAGCCTATTGGCTGCATCGATTGGATATGCGCTCTTTTGGATCCTCTTATTAGAGATTTCCCGTCCATCTAAACGTTTTTGGCTAGGAACGGCCTGGATGGCTGCCGTTCAAGCATTGCAGCTTTCTTGGTTTCTAGGCCATCCCTACTGGTATATTTTAACTGTTTACGCCTTTCTCATGATCAGTATGGGAATGCAGTTTGGAGCCCTCTGCTTGCTAGTCAATCGGCAGACGCTTTCCACATGGAACGGCGTCTTTGCTATTGCAGGATTATGGACTTTAATCGAATGGAGCCGCCTCTTTGTTCTTTCGGGCTTTACCTTCAACTCCGCTGGCTTGGCTTTGACTGCAACAATTCCATCTCTTCAGTTAGCTTCTCTCGTCGGTGTCTTCGGCTTAACTTTTTGGGTTGTTTTTACCAATGCAGCTGCACTTAGAGCCTGGATTCTTCCAAAAACAGTTTTGCGTTCGGTTGTTTGGGGATGCTTAGCGCTATTTCCCTATCTGCTCGGTTTTGGCCTGCTCTCTTTCCATCTCTCTCAAAAAGATCAGCATCTAGAAGAGCCTATGAAAGCTTTACTCGTGCAGCCAGCTTTTCCGATTGAAGAGGCGATGCCATTTAAGTCTAGACAAGAGCTAATTGCCTATGTTCTGGATGAGTGGACGCAGCTTCATAGCCTTGTACAACCTCATCAAGGAAAAAGATTGGATGTCATTGCGCTGCCAGAGTTTGTTGTTCCCTTTTTTACCTACAGCGCAATTTTTCCTTACAGCTTTGCCGAGAAGATTATTACCGATGTGTGGGGGCCACAAGCTATCCAAAAGTTACCTCCATTAAAGAGCCCTTGGGCGATGCAGCTGATGACGCAAGAGGGCAAAACTTGGTGGGTTAACCACGCCTTCTTTAGCCAAGCGTTAGCTAATTTAATGAATGCGCCTTTGATCGTTGGATTAGAAGATTATGATGAAGAGGAGGGGCGCCATATCCCTTACAGTGCGGCACTCTTTTTTCTCCCCTTTAAAGATGACTTAATTGCGGAGTCGGAGCCAGCTGGACGCTATGAAAAGCGCGTGTTAGTGCCTATGGGAGAGTACATTCCTTTTTCTTTTTGTGCCGATTTAGCCGCATCCTACGGCATTTGCGGCTCATTTACTTGCGGCTGTTCGCCAAAGATTTTTAAATGCAATGGGATCCCTGTGGGTGTTTCGATTTGCTATGAAGAGACTTTTGGAGATTTAACTCGAGAAAATCGAGTGGTTGGAGCTGAAGTATTAGTTAATTTAACTAACGACTGCTGGTATCCTCAATCAAGGCTTCCTCAGCAACATTTCGACCATGCGCGCTTACGCACAGTAGAGAGTGGAATTCCTCTTTTGCGCTCCTGCAATACAGGTATTACTGGAGCTCTCGATAGTTTGGGAAGAACTGTTGCGATCTTGGGTGACGATCATCCTGATCCGGAGAGTTTGGCTAGTGCCTTATATGTGGAAGTTCCCCGTTATCATTACCAAACGCTTTATGCAAAAACAGGTGATCTTCCTGTCGTCATGCTGAGCGCTCTATTTTTACTGCCTTGGATGTTTGGGAGTTGGCGTAAGCGCATTAAGCTATAAACGACAACTCTTATTTGTGCAGATTTAAATTCTTTAAAAAAATGATTTAGTTCCCCACTATAGCACCTTTAGATTTGTGTGTGTAATCTCGGAGTTTTGCGTGGCACTTGGTTCAAGTCGCAACATCATGGGCCGTGGGTACCTATTACTTTTAAAAGCCCTCCTTTTTTTTAGTTTTACAAGCTGCAGCAGCTTGGTCGATCCAAGATGCTTAGGCGATGTTTCCTATACGCCTCATGAATCGTGGGATGCACTTGCTTCGCCAAGCTTTTACTCACAAAAAAGCAGCGCTTGTTATCCGCCTTGTGGGAAAGTGCCAAGCTTGAATAGTTGCTGTTTACCAGAAGAGTATCAATGTCCCGATCATCCCTTGGCTAATTGGGAGCTTATCGATATTGCTCTATCAAACAATCCTCAGACAAAAATTTCCTGGGAGCAGGCAAGAAGCGCTTATTTTGTTCTAGGACAAGCCAAGAGCAGCCTCTATCCGACCATTAACTATACGGAAACATTTAGTTATACAGATACGACTGGAGGAAGCGGTTCCAATTTAAATAATCAGACAAACAGAAATGCAAGAGGAACTAGCGGAATAGGCGGTGGTGGGTCTGGTTTAAATAGCGGGGCAGGAGGCTCTGGCGGGTCAAAAAATGGATCGAGTTCAAACTATCGCTCTCTTATCGAAGATCTCTCTATTTCTTACCTCCTATTTGACTTTGGAGGGCGATCAGCTCAGATAGAATCGGCAAAGCAGGCGCTATTTGCAGCGAACTGGATGCAAAACCGCACGTTGCAAGATGTGATGATTCAGGTGCTCCAAAACTACTATGGCTACTTAGGTTCGAATGCCCTCTTGCAAGCACGTTATGAAGATCTGATCAATGCTAAACAGAGCTTAGAAGCTGCCGAAGCGCAACATGAAGCTGGCTTAAACACTCGTGTTGACGTTTTACTAGCTCTATCCAATGTGATGCAAGTTGAGCTTGCGATCCAAAATCAAATTGGCCAAAGTAAAATAGATCGTGGCCGCCTGGCTAACTCCATGGGATTAGGTGCAGATAGCTGCTTTGATTTAGTCCCGCTGCCAGATAAGTTGCCTATCGATGAAGTTAAGCAGGATATGTGCAAGCTTGTCAGCACCGCCCAATTTTATCGAGACGACTTAGCTGCTGCCTTTGCCAATTATCAGCAAAAAAAGGCGGATTACGTCGCTGTCCGATCGCAAGGACTGCCCCGAGTTGATCTGCTAGCCGATTTAAAGCGCTTTCATATTTGGAGAACAGGCGATAATTTTGAAGGGCATGATTATGCAGCTGGAATTGCTCTCAGCTTTCCTATCTTCCAAGGTTTTTACTACTATAATCGCGAAAGGCAAGCACGTGCAGAGATCGATATCGCTTGTGCAAACCTGCAGCAAACTCTCTCCAACCTTTTACTAGACGTTGTCACGAGCTATTACCAATTTGAAACGGCTACAGAGACTGTCAAATATAGCGAAGCCTATCTGGTTTATAGTAAAGAGGCCTATGAGCTGAGTTTAGCAAACTATAAGATGGGTGTCGGAACTATCTTGAATGTGCTCCAAGCCCAAGCAGACCTTTCAAACGCCCGAGCACAATATGCCCAAGCTCGCACGCAATGGGTGACTTCCTTGGCAAACATCGCTTACGCTACAGGGACATTATGATCGACCACTCACATATACTACGTTGCTTTCATCTAATGCTCTTAGCCATTACCATGCTTGCCTTGAGCAGCTGTGAGAGGGAAAAGAAGCCAATTGTGCTACCTCCTCGGCCTGTTCAAATAGGTAAGGTTTCTCAAGAGCCTTTGACAGTTTATTCAAGAGCGATCGGAAACGTCTATGCGATTAACTCCGTGCCAATTGTTTCACAAGTTACCGGTCAGATTGTGGAGGCACATGTTAAAGAGGGGAGTGAAGTCAAAGCGGGAGACTTGTTGTTTACAATTGATCCTAGGCCATATGAAGCTGCGCTAGCTCAAGCCAAAGCTAACTATCTTAAAGATCAAGCGGCTTTGCAATTTGCTCAGGATCGCTTAAACCGCAATAAAGACTTGGTTAAAAAGGACTATATCTCTCAACTTACCTTTGAACAGTACCAGACAGACGTCGAAACATTAACGGCTCAGCTAGAGTTTGATAAAGCTGCTATCATAACGGCTGAACTCAATTTGGAGTGGTGCTCTATTATCGCTCCAATCAACGGCCGGTTGAGTTTTTTCCAGCTCTATCCCGGTAGTATTGTCACAGCTAATAACCCCAATACTCCCATTACGACGATATTGGAAATCGATCCGATTGAAGTGCGCTTTGCCATCACTCAAAAGCAATTCCAAAAGCTTAAGACGTATTATAAAGGTAAACCGTTGCCGATGGAATTTACCTTAAAAAGCGGTGAAACAGCTTTTAAGGGAGAAGTTGTCTTCTTTGACAACCAAGTGAGCCTGCAGACCGGAACAGTGATGCTGATGGCTCATTTGCCAAATAATGAGCGCGGCCTCTGGCCTGGAGAATATGGCGTGGCTAAGGTAACAGTTCGCGAAATCCCAGAAGCAATTGTTGTGCCTGAGGAGGCCATTCAGGAGGGACAGCAGGGGTTTTATCTCTATGTGCTTAAACCCGATATGACAGTAGAATTGCGTACGATTTCGATAGGTGAAAAGGTAGAGGGGCGTGTTGAGGTTTTAAAGGGTGTTAGTCCCGGTGAAACTGTTGTGACCACAGGCCAAATAAACTTGCGTCCAGGCATGCAAGTCGTTGTGACAGACTCGAGTGGTAAACCGATTCATGGTGGCGGAGAGGGAGGCAAAGCTCAGGAGGCTCCCGAATCCTCTGCTCATCCTGCTCCGGAGGCTAAAGGGAGATGAATATTTCAGCACCTTTTATTCAGCGTCCCGTCATGACATCGCTCTGCATGATCTGTCTGATCATGATGGGGATCATGGCTTATCGTCGACTGCCTGTCAGCGATATGCCCGATGTCGACTATCCCACGATCAACGTAAAAGTAAGCTATCCAGGAGCTAGCCCGGAGACAATGGCTAACAATGTGGCGTTGCCTCTTGAGCAGCAGCTGATGACAATTTCAGGGTTAAATAGCATTACTTCTTCCAATACCCTAGGAAACACAAGCATCATTTTGCAGTTTGATCTGCATAAAAGTATCGATTCAGCAGCTCAAGATGTTCAGACAGCAATCAACACAGCTCAAAGCCAGTTACCTCAAAATCTTCCGAATAACCCAACCTACACGAAAGTTAACCCTGCCGATACTCCAATTCTTTACTTAGCTCTGACGTCGAGTACGTTGACTTCGGGAGATCTTTATAACTGGGCTTATACCTATATTGGACAGCAGCTCTCCATGATCAATGGCGTGTCGCAAGTTCTCGTCTATGGCGCTCCGTTTGCTGTGCGTGTGCAAGTTGATCCCGATATCCTAGCCAATTTCAACCTGACACTAAACGAGGTGGCCGATAACCTAGCAGCGAGCAACCCGAACTTGCCCACTGGACAAATTGATGGAAACGAACGCTCCTTTATCATTGAAGCCAATGGCCAGCTCAAAACCGCCGATGTATATGAACCTGTCATCTTAGGCTATTCAGGCGGAGCTCCCATAAGAGTGGAGGATGTCGGCCGAGCTTATGACTCCTTACAAAATGATCGAATCTCTCTCCGTTATATCAACAAAGAGAGTAATGTTGACCAACCAACTGTTGTGATTGCGATCTTGCGCCAAGCGGGAGCTAATGCTGTTAAAATTGTCGATGCCATTAATGACTTTCTCCCTCAGCTCGAGACTCAGCTGCCAGGTGCCGTAGAGCTTCACACAGTCTTTGATAAATCGATTTCAATCCGTGGATCAGTCAAAGATGTTCAAGAGACTCTTTTAATCGCATTTGCTTTAGTTGTGATGGTGATTTTCATCTATTTAGGTAAAGTCAACGATACCCTTATTCCATCCGTTGTCTTGCCCTTGTCGATTTTGATCACGTTCATCTATATGTACTATGCGAACTTCACAATTGATAACCTCTCTCTCTTAGCTCTCACTCTCTCCATTGGCTTTGTCGTCGATGATGCTATTGTTGTTTTGGAAAACACGGTACGCTGGATTGAAGAGGGACACTCCCCTTGGGCTGCTGCCATGGGTAGTGCACAACAAATTGGCTTTACCATCCTGTCGATTACTATTTCACTAGTCGTGGTCTTTATCCCACTTCTATTTATGAGTGGAGTCATTGGACGTATTCTTCAAGAATTTGCCATCACGCTCTCTGTTGTCACATTAGCATCTGGAATCATCTCGTTGACAATTACGCCGATGCTATGTAGTCGCTTGCTTCCTCCTAGAGACAAAGACTCTTCTACGATAATGTCGCGCTTTTCTGATCGCCTGAACCATCGCATGCTTAGTTGGTACGCTCCTGCACTTAAATGGGGCTTAAAACATCATATCTTCATCGCTTTAATCGGTCTAACTAGTGTATTAGGAAGCGTTTTTCTCTTTTTACACATTCCCCAAGACTTTTTGCCTGCAGATGATATGGGCTTCTTTATTGCTTATAATGAAGCCCAGCAAGGAACCTCCTCTTTACGAATGTTTGACTATCAAAAGGAGATTATTCGAGTTTTTAAAGAGGATCCCAGCATTCACTCCTTTGTTTCAATTGCTGGTAACCCGCAGTATCGGCAAGGGATCAACTTTGTTAATTTGGTGAGTAAAGATAAGCGGCCAGGTATGGGAGCAATCGTCCAAGAGCTCTACAAAAAATTTTTTATGATTCCTGGGGTCAATACCTATATTAAACCGATTCCTATGATCGATCTTTCGATCGGAAGCCAAACTAAAGGTGCTTATCAATATGCCATGCGAAGTGTTAATGGGCCTGAACTCTATGCAGCTGCAGCGAAAGTGATTGAACGGATGCGTCAAGATCCGATGTTTCAGGGAGTTTCTAGCGACCTAGAAAACCAGACACCTGTTTATGCGGTAGATATTGATCGTGACCGAAGTTCAGCTTTAGGGGTCTCTGCACGTGAAATTGAATTAGCACTTCAATATGGCTATTCAGGTAACTTGATTTCACGCATTCAAACACCAATTAACCAATATTATCTAATTTTAGAGCTTTTGAGAGAGGATCAAAAGTTTGAAAACTCACTAGATAAAATTTATCTCTCCAATAACAACCCAGGTAACAGCTTAGCAGGTGTGCCTTTAAGCGAAGTTGTGCATTTACAGAATAAAGTTGGAATGAATAGTGTTAACCACCTTTCGCAGTTTCCTGCTGTGACTGTCAGTTTTAACATTGCTCCAGGATATCCTTTAAGTGATGCATTGACGCACTTAAGAAATATTGGAAAAGAGCATCTGCCTTCTCATGTGCAAGGAAATGTGATTGGAAATGCGAAGAGTTTTGAAGAGTCAATGATCAGCTCGATGTGGCTGTTTCTTTTGGCTCTCTTTCTTATCTACATCATTTTGGGTATTTTGTATGAAAGCTTTATTCATCCGATTACGATCCTCTCTACATTACCTCCAGCCATTACAGGTGGATTGCTAACCCTCTACATCTTCAATTTGCCTCTCTCTCTCTACTCCTATTTAGGACTCTTACTGTTGATAGGGATTGTTAAAAAGAACGGGATTATGGTGGTTGATTATGCACTAGATAATGTGCGCTCAAAAGGGGAGTCGGCTGAGCAATCTGTCTATGATGCCTGCTTAGTTCGCTTCCGACCCATTATGATGACAACTGT